>JAKQPD010000202.1 GCA_029564935.1 Bacteroidota bacterium | reverse complement strand
TATCAGGGCAAATGTTTCCTCATTGCCGGCACACAGGATATCAGGTGTAACACCCGGACCTTTAAAGAACGGAAATACTTTGTCAGCTATTTTTCCTGTGCAGGAAAGCTCAGGATAACAGACAAGAATAGCAGTGCTGTGGCCGGGCATTTCTATCTCCGGTACAATAGTTACTCCTTTAGATCCCGCGTACCGGATAATATCTTTCATCTCATCCTGAGAATAAAATCCCTGGTGGCTTTCCGGTTCATTGTATTCAGGATGGAATTTTGCTCCCTTCTTCGTTAATTCCGGATGAGACTTTATTTCTATACGCCATCCCTGGTCATCGGTAAGATGAAGATGGAGTACATTCATCTTATAATAAGAGATCCTGTCAATTGTTTTCTTAATATATTCAGGCGACTGATAAGTCCGCGAACAGTCTAACATAAGACCTCGCCAGCTGAACCTGGGAAAATCACTTACTGAAACACACGGTACCTCTGACGAAAGGGCCTCAGTTCCTGTAAGCTGACGTAAGGTCTGAATCGCATAATAAACACCATTACCCGATCCACCTGTGATTTCGATCTTCCTTCTGTGCACCATCAGGTTATATTCTTCCCGGTGCAGTGAAGTGTCGATTGACAGGAATATGCCATTTCTTTTCCTTCCGGTATTTACAGACTTGCTGATTCCAAGCTGTTCTGCTGCCAATGATGCTGTTTCTACAAGAAATGAAGGACAAAATATCCCGGTCTTTTCTGTTATCGTGAAATGGCCCGGAGAATAGCTAATCTGAACAGGCTTGGGAATTAAAACGTATGATGCATCACCAACTACGTTTTCCTCATAAGTTCCAGGTTTGCAAC
Organism: Bacteroidota bacterium; assembly: GCA_029564935.1. GTDB lineage: Bacteria > Bacteroidota > Bacteroidia > Bacteroidales > VadinHA17 > LD21. The sequence goes on along the minus strand of JAKQPD010000202.1, from coordinate 6,499 downwards.
TATATGTTAAGATCATCAAAAAAGCTGCAGGCAAAAGAACTGAAATACATTTCATCTTACATTCATTAATTATCATGAAAGATATAAATTCCCGGACTAATTTCTTTATATATATTGGTATAAAGTATATCCATACACTATATTTGAAATATAAATATCCCCGGTAATGGAAAAAAGAATTATTTACGCTATTGTTTCTTTTTTTTGTATTGCAATTACAGTATATGCTCAGGAGAAGCAAAAAAACAATTTTGAGGACTGGTCAGACAAACCGGTTATCGTGACACCGGGGATGAAAGGGACAGCTCCTTCAGACGCAGTTGTTCTTTTCAGCAAAAACAACCTGGATCAGTGGAAAAGTATAAAAGGAGATGAGAACCCGGCTACATGGGAAGTGACGTCCGGAAAATTCACGGCAGTACCCGGAAGCGGCGATATAATCACCAAAAGAAATTTTGGCGACTGCCAGCTGCATATAGAATGGAAAATCCCTGCAAAAGAACAACAGGATAACCTCAATAAGGCTGCTCACCTGAATTCTTCATTCAGCTGTTAATCTTCAAGTTTCCAGTTATTATTATAGAATCCTGCATAATTAATTCCTGAAATTCCATTTTTCATCATATCCGAAGAAAAGATAATAAAATCGGGGAAACCGCTTCCACCTGTAAAATACTGGTTTGCATCAGCCGCGTGCATTCCCGGCAAGCCTGTCCCTGAAATAGCAGTGACAGAGGCAACCGAACTCCCTTTTCTCGGGTAGACTAAATAAGCACCAAAGTTATCGCCCTTTATCTGATCCTTACCCAAACTTACGCTGCCTCTGCTGACCTGCACAGGACATTCAGCCAGAAGCTTCATCCAGGAACTGTTGGTAGTGGCATTTCCATATATTATAATACCTCTGTCAGGATAATCTGCAGGATTGAAATCTTTATCAGCTAAAACATCTACTGAACCGTTTCCCCGGTAATACCACATCTCAGCATCGTATCTTGCTTTTGCTATTGACCATCCATTCTCCTCCTTTGTCCCTGCGGTCCCGTAAATAAAAACCATCCTGTTATTGAATGCTTCTTTGATCGTTCCGTTACGGACGTTATTTTTCTGCCACTGATCGGGTTCATTTCCAGCTACCCAATGATCAGCTGCTGATAGTATGAGAAAACCTGAATCCGGTTTCCTTAATTTCAGAATATCACCGTCAAGTTTAACGGTAATAGAATCACCTCTTAAGTCTGTGACCTGCAGTTTTAGTACAGAAATGTTCTCTGTTTCCCCCGACAAAACACCATTTACTTTATCACGGTTCACTTTAAGACGACTGTATTTAAGGGATTCCTTTTGCTGCAGAACAGTAGTCCAGCGGTATTGTGAAGAGACTGCAGGATTGGCAGTGGTGAAATCGATCCTGTTCACGGAACTGTCCGGAATGATCTTATGCCACCGGAAGTATTCAAACAAAGGCAACCAGTCGACACTTTCGCTACTCCACCAGTGGCTTCCTCCGGGATATTCATAATAGCTGAAATCGCTGTGGAATTTCCCGAGTACCTGTCGCATCTGTCTGGCATACTCTACAGAAACGGTCCTGTCATCATCGCCATGAAAGACATATACACCTGCAGCTCCATAATTTCCTGCAAGTTCAATGACATTACTCCCGTTACTTGCCCGGTACAGGTTCTTCTCAACAATATTATCACCGGGTTCTGATATTCTTCCATCGGCAGATCCGTAAGCCATAAGTGTAGGATAACCTGCGCACGGTGCAATAGCTGCCCATTTACCGGGATAGGTTGCACCCAGATACCATGTACCATGACCCCCCATTGAGTGGCCGGTAAGATATATCCTGGCAGGATCGGGAGTGAATTTTTTAGTTGCGTGGTCCAGTACCTCCAGTGCATCAATCCTTCCCCAGTCCTCCCAGTTAAATCCGCGGGGACGCCTGTTGGTAGGGGCAATGAGGACACCCCAGTCTTTCGGCTTATAGGCTCTCGCCTGACCTATAGCCTCTACACCTGCACCGTGAACCGACAGAAACAAGGCCGGCGGATCGTTATCCTTTTTGCTCCGCGGGTTAACGGCATAATACTGGACACTTCCGTCGATATCGCTGATAAATGTGCAAGTGTAAGGTTCTCCCTCATTAACTGATTCAACTTTTATAACTGACCTTGTGATTGTTTTGTTTCCTCTCAGAAGAACAAGTTCACAATCCGTAGTTGCCTTCCCGGTAATTGCTGATCCATTGAATCTGAATGGCACCTTCCTGCTGCTGTAAGGTGTAATGGATGGTATATCAGTCACTATCTCATTTCCTTTCAGATTCGATCGGATCTTAAGGCCACTTAACTGACGTGATGTTGTATTAATTATGACAACACCACCCAGCAGCGAAACATTATTATGACCTGACACAATTATGGGTAATGTAGGGTCTTCAGTACTTATTGTAACAGGCGACTCCGGGAAGATGATCCTGGCCTTTACGCCCTGTCCCATCATAAAAGAGGTCCTGACATATATCTCGTTCAGTCCTTTCTTCAACCTTACAGGTATGTTTAGATAGCCTTGTTCATAAGGATCCCCGGCATGTGGTTCACCGTTAAGCCAGAACATTGCATTCCCTGTCATGTTGATTATACCACCCTGCTCCTTTGCCGAATTATAAGTCAGGTATATATAGCCGTTGGATGCATTACGGCCGGTAAATTTTCCCGAGGTATCAGCTTTAATTTCCTGCCAGGTCATGTCCTGTCCGCTGCTGTTTGTGAAAAGAACCTGTCCCGCTTTTGGAGTTTTGTAACCCGGTGAAAAATATCGGAAGGCAAACTGGTCGACATATACTGCCTGCCGCCCATACTGGTGACAGTTCCCGACAGCAAGACCTTCGCGGAATATGAACTGACTTTGTGCGTTTGCCTCGCAAAATAACAATAACAATAACAATAACAATAACTGGATTAAAAATGCCCGTTTTTTCATTGTTAAAATTCTTTGGTTAAAATTTAGTAAATAAAATGTAAAAGTGAAGTATTACCTTCATTTTATTGTTATTAATTCAGCTTTGCCGATTGTCTTTACTTCGATCTTAAGCTTTGAAGAGCCCTCTACCGTGAATCCTGCATCGACCATTATCCTGTTTTTACCCTTGTCCAGAAGAGGAATTTTCCCGGGATCAAGTGTCTCGATCAGCTTCCAGTTCTTATCGAAAAGCTGAAGATTTCCTTTCCCGTCAAGCTTCAATACCTGGCCAGACTCCATTTTTACAGGAATATCCAACGTACTGTAATTATTGATTTCAATTGTTATACCGTCGACAGGAGAAACCGCATCCTGTTCCCCGGTAAGAGTAATAAGGAACATTAAAGTTTGCCCGTCATATGGATTATCGAAATTGAAGATGCTGTGAACAGGCTCTCCCGGTTGCCGGGAAATGCTTGTTCATACTTTATTATTCAAAGGTAAAGAACATTTCAGTTAAATAATTAAATTACAATAACCACAATTTCTATTCAGGTCTTTGTCAGAAATTTACAGAATCGTCCTAAAATACTTGAAACACACGGCATTAATGCGGGCACCAGCTCAAATAAGAAGTATTAAGGCACAGGACTCAGGGTAAAGAGTTTACTTTTATGACAACAGCGTATTCCAACGGCATTTCCGTAAAAGACAACCTCTCCTGAGTAATATTAATGCCTTCTTTGTGCCTTTGAGATCACAAAATAGTGTTTTTCATTCAAAACCTTTATCATTGTTTGAAATAATTTAAAATGATCCCGGATAAGGAAATTTATTATTAGTCCGCTGAAGGAATCGTTCATTTCACTAATCGGAACAGCTGCAGGATTTGCTTTTCCTTGCCGAAAGCTGAGCCTGTAAGTATCCCCAAACCTCATATACGCTTAAGGGCAGGTTGAAGTCTGGCAATCGATTTGCAGAAATGATCCGAAATAGTATATTTACTTCACTAATCTTAAAAATGAAGCTATGGAAGAAAAGAATCTTGTATACCGGGGAAAGTCCAAAGATGTGTTCAATATAACAGAAGGATCTTGTACAGGCAAATACCGGTTTGTATTCACAGACAAAGCAACAGGATATATTGAAAACGGGAAACCCGTATTTGATCCTGGTTATGATACAGTAGTCGGCAGCATACCGGGGAAAGGCGCAATAGCCTGCAGGTTTGCCACACATTTCTTCAGGCTTATGAAAGCAAAGGGAATAGCTACACATTATATAGATACGATCAGCGACAACGAAATGGTTGTCGAACCTGCAATACCTCTGAGCATGCCGGCCGGAGCGCCGGAATTCCAGGGGTCCGCACCTCTGGTAAATCTTGAATTCACCTGGAGAAACAATGCAACAGGAAGCTTCTGGAGAAGGTATCCATTTGTAAAGCCTTGCAGGAACATTCATAAAGTTGTAGAAGCCTGGACAAAAGGTGACAGCGATATTCTGATCACACTTGAAGCGCTTGAAGAAACCGGGGCCATGAATAAGGATGAGATCTCTTACAGCGTTGAGCTTGTAAAAAGCATCGCAGAGATAGTTACGCTGGAATTTGAATCAAAAGGTCTTCATGTCATAGATGGCAAGTTTGAACTGGGCAGACTAAAGTACGGCGACGGGAAAATCGTTCTCATAGACGAAATATCTCCTGATGTTCTTCGTGTCTGCAAAGGCTATACTCCCGACAGTAATGGGGATTGCACTGTATATAAAGATTGTGCTGTGACAAAATTCTCCGATGGCAGAAGAACCATTAAAAACAATAAACAGGTCTCAGCTGCTGATTTTATAAATATATTCCTTTAAAATATAATTGTTCAGGCTATGAACTATTTACCTTATTTTCTGACAGCATATATTCTACTGTTTTCAGTCAGTATTAGCAGCTGGTCGCAGCAGGTCCCAATTACCTTCGGGAAAACGGTGCCTCTTAAGAATGTTACTCCTCCCACATCCGCAAAGAGTTTTCCTCTGAAATGGATCAATGTCAATACTGCTGAAGATACCTGGTCAAAGAAAAAGGACCTTCTCGTTTGTACAGGCATACCGATTGGTGTTATGCGGTCGGAGAAACAATATGAGAATTTCATTCTGCATATTGAATGGATGCATATGGAAGCGGGGGGTAACTCAGGTGTTTTTGTATGGTCAGATGCGAATCCGGCTGAAAAATCCCGTCTGCCGAACGGCGTCGAGGTCCAGATGCTCGAACTTGACTGGGTAAAAATTAATACAAAGGACGGTGTCGTACCACCGGTTGCATATGTACATGGTGAGCTCTTTGGCGTTGGGGGTGTAAAGACGATACCTGATAATCCGAGAGGAACCAGAAGCAAATCAATAGAGAACAGATGTAAGGGAAGAGGAGAATGGAATTACTACGATGTGATCTGTGTCGACGGTGTAATAAAACTCTCGGTCAACGGCAAATTTGTTAACGGCATCAGCCAGTCAACCCAGAAAAAAGGATATATCTGTCTCGAATCGGAAGGTGCGGAAATCCATTTCCGTAATATAAAAATAACCGAACTCCCGTCAGGAATTACTTCAGAGGAACAGAGCGCCCCGGTCATATCCGGAACTATCAGCCAATAATAAGCCGGCGTCTGGTGCGAGGTGTGAGGCGTGAGGCGTCAGGCGCGAGGCGTCAGGCGTGAGGCGTGAGGCGTGAGGCGTCAGGCGTGAGGCGTCAGGCGCGAGGCGTGAGGCGCGAGGCGTGAGGCTTCAGGCGTCTATTATAGTCCGGCATCAAGGTTTTTTAATAACCGAATAAGAGCCGCTGCTCATTATTATCCCGGTTAAATATTTGCAGATATACTGCTATCCGTTAACTCAAACCCGCAAACGGTTGAATTGGGCTTTTCCTGTATTGTTATATCTTATACTTTCGATGTGAAGATTAAAAAATAAGTCTTCACAATTTGAAAAGAACTTGGACAAACAGACAGTAAAAAAAATTAAACCAACATTAATCTTTTAAGCCATGAAAAGAATGATTTTATTCTTAATGCTTTTTTTAGCGGTCACCGCTGTTTCTTTTGGAAAGAAGGTAGCAGCTGAAGGAAAGACTTATTCAGCACTGGGAGACTACAAGGTTCAGACCACAGACAATCCCATCCAGATGAAAGGAGAAGATTGTAAGGCCTATATCATCAGTTATGAGAACAGTCCGATGGAAGTAACCGTGATTGTCTGCAAGGAAAAGAACTGCAGAAAGTATGTCGTTTTATCTGACAAACTTTCGGTTCAGTATGTATGCAATCCTCACTATTTCGGAGTGGAAAGGCTTGACAAATCCCTCGAGAAAGAAGGTTACAGGACTGAAGATGAAGGTCTTAACAGGGTTGAATATTTTCACCAGAAGGTTCTTGGCCCCGGACAGATGCCTGAACTGGAAGCAACCCGAACAATAGCTGCATTTTTCCCCTTCCTTCTTAACACAGATGAAAGTATGATCGCTGAAAAAAAGTAA
>JAKQPD010000189.1 GCA_029564935.1 Bacteroidota bacterium | reverse complement strand
AACGGTTGAAGGTATTGAAGGGGTGGGAAAGGCATGTGTCCTTTTTGCAGCACCCCGTGTTACCTGCAGGTATACAAGGGAGGGTTTTGAATCAAGCTGGTTCCTTTCAATAAGCTCTGCGGCGACGTCCGGAAAAGAATCAGCCTCCGGCCATTCGATCATCAGCTCTTTCAAGCTTCTTTTTAGTCTCCACATGTGTCCTTCCATATCATAAAAGAATCCCTGGTACCATCTCACAACTTCATATATTCCGTCGGCAAACAGAAAACCACGGTCATCAGGGCTTATTCTTACTTCATCTTTGGGGAGGAATTTTCCGTTGAAATATGTTATGTCCATGTTAGAATAGGTGTTACGGTGTTAGGGTATTATGGCACAGCGGCACAGCGGCGCAACGGCTTATTATATGTCAGGTTCAATTATTTCGGGTTCATAGTTAATTTTGGACCGGGCTTCCTCGGGGCTTGATGCATTTCCGCATGCAGCCTGTACAAAAAGGGAGGCTCCGAGAACTGTAGTCTCTTTCTGGCTGATTATTTTCAGGGGAACACCTGAATATTGAGCCCTTAATCTGTTCCAAAGCCTGTTTCTGGAACCTCCTCCGACACATAAAATACTTTCGGTTCTGAAACCTCCGGCATTTTCAAGCGCTCTTTTCCCTTCTGCCAGTCTTAGTGACAGAGCTTCAAGCATAGCACGGTAAATTTCATCGCGGGTTGATTCCATAGTCAAGCCAAGGATCTGGCCGCCGGGTCTGCCTTTCAATTCTTCATAGAATTTAGGCACTACAACAACCCCGTTACAACCGGGCGGCACCTTTTCGGCTCCGGATATCATCGTTTCATAGATATCACCGGTGACCCCGGCATACAGGTTTTTTCTGGCCCATTCCAATACACCGGATGCGATCCACTGGTTTCCGATATCATATAAACCCGGCCTTGAGTCCAGTTCAGTGGTAATGGACAGCTCGAGCTGTTCCCTGCCGGTCTTATAACTTTCGGATCTCACCATTAGGATCTCCCATGTACCGGAACTGAGTACAGGCTGATTGATCTCAGCACCGGAACCAAATATAGCAAACTGTGTATCATGTCCGGTGGCAACAACGGGTACTCCGGAGGGTATTCCTGTCAGGGCGGAGGCATTCTGACTGATCCGGCCGGTTATCGTCCCCGGTTCGGCAATTTCCCCGAACTTATCAGCGGAGAATCCTATTTTGTCAAGAATATCCTTTGAGAACTTCCTTGAGGCAAGGCTGGTTGTCATTGAAGTACCGGCCATTGTCGTATCGTTAACCATCTCACCGGTAAGAAAAAATGAGAAAACGGAAGGCATGAAAAGGAATTTGTAACTCTTTTCTATAAGGTCCGGTTTCTGTTCCCTGAACCAGATTAGTTTATTTATTGTGTTGAATGTAAAAGGAAGGACGCCACATTCACTGTAAAGGTCTGCAAGCGGAATATATTTCCCGATGTTCTCCATAATTGGTGCAGTCCTTTCACATTGCCACGAAATAACCGGATAAAGCATATTACCAGATCTGTCGAACAGGGTACCGTCAACTCCGAATGTTGTAATGGTTACACCTGCGATATCACTGCAATTGATCTTTCCGGTAACAGATTTTGATGCCGTACACATTTTTTGCCATATCGCTTCTGTATCCCATATCCTCCATGAAGGATTGAAGGGATCGGGCGATGTATTGTTAGGCGAAGAATGAGAGGCAATTACAGAGCCTTTGCTGTCAATGGCTATGGCTCTTACGTTTGTTGCACCGCAGTCAAAAACAATAACAATATCTCCTCCGGACATAAGCAGGTTATAAAGATTTATGTTTCCATCCTCTCTGTCAGTCAGGCAGTTTTATCCGAGGCCCTTAACGAAAGCCATTGAGGAAAATGTTGATATAATGACTAATAAATAGGCTACTAAAGCAATGATTACCAGGATACCGGAAAAGACATAATACCGTTTGAGATTTCTGAACGCGGTTTTAAGTTTCAGGCCATCACCGGTTTTAACTGCTGTGGCTGCAAATTTAGAAAATCTGAACAGGTAAATGACAGGGAAAAGAATAAGCAGGGTAATTAGAATGATAGCAATAAATGATATCCATCCCGGGATTCCGGAGCCTTCGCGGCTGGTATCAAAAACTGAAAGGAAGATACCCGTAAAAAGGCCGCTTATCAGGAAGGCTGCTGTTCCTATGAATCCGATCACTGAAAGGAACATTGTCCATTTCCGCGTTATATCCAGATCCCGGATTGTCTCACTGCCTATCTCTATTTTCCTGTCATCGCTGCCGTTCATTTTTTTCATGTAAAGTGATGAATAATTATCTGTATAAAGCTCCGTATGCCTGGCATGCCCTGTAGTCCGATCCTTCCTTATCCATTCCGAAAGAGTTCCATGAGCTGGGGCGGAAAATCTTTTCTTCAGGCACATTATGCATGCATACAGGGATCCTGAGGATAGATGCGAGGGTTATCAGATCCGCGCCAATGTGTCCGTAGCTTGATGCCGAATGATTTGCTCCCCAGTTTGCCATAACTGAGTAGACATCACTGAATGGTCCTTTACCTGTAAGGCGTGGTGTGAACCAGGTTGTCGGCCATGTCGGATCAGTTCTGTCGGTAAGGATCTTATGTATTTTCTCAGGCAGTTCGACTGTCCAGCCTTCTGCAAGCTGCAATACCGGTCCGATGCCTTTGACGAGGTTTATCCTGGAAATTGTCAGTGGCATTACTCCCTTTGTGTTGAACTGAGAGGAAAATCCTCCGCCTCTGAAGTATCCCAGACTGGCAGGTTCCCATTGGGTAGCCCTGAGACATTCGACAGCATCCCTGGAAGTAATTTCCCAGAATGGCTTGATACATGGTTCGCCGTTAAGGGTCTCCCTTCCTGAGAAATCGAGCGCTGATGCTCCCGAATTTATAAGATGAATGAATCCATTGGCAGCAAGTCCTTCAGGTTTGATCTTTGTAACTCTTTTAATTGCAGCCGGGCTCCAGTATGTGCGGATATCCGAGAACATCTGGGTTGTATTTGTAAGCAGATAGCCGAACAGCATAGGTGTACCATTCATTGCATCATTTTCAGTGGCAACCAGATAGGGAGGTCTGATACCGTTCCAGTCAAATGAGGAACACAGGATAGCTTCAAGAAAATCACCGTTGGGCATATGGTCGGTCCACTGACGCTGCCCCTGGAATCCGGCAAGAATAGCATTATGTCCGTTGGCTTCTTCGGCAAATCCGGCTTTTCTCAACTCCGGGTTCCCGACCATCAGATCCCTGGCGATAAGTGTCATTTTTACAACTATTTCCCACTCTTCATCCTTCCGTGCCCTTGAATTTGGCTTCTCATTCATGTCCTTACCTTCCCTGCAGTACTTCTTTGTCCACGCCAGGGCTTTTTTATATTCAGCCTTATCGAAGATATTTTCATTCAGCCTCCTGTTGAATTCGCTCAGGTCAACATATTCGTTTCTCATCCCGAGGTATTCCTGGAAAAAATCCTCCCTGACAATGGAGCCTGCTATACCCATTGAAACTGATCCCATTGAAAGATATGATTTACCTTTCATATATGATACAGCCAGACCTGCCTTAATAAACCTGAGGATCTTTTCACTTACATCATCGGGTATGTCCTGGTCTCCGGCATCCTGAACATCATGTCCGTAAATACCGAAGGCAGGTAGTCCTTTCATTGAATGGCCTGCAAGTGCTGCTGCAAGGTAAACGGCGCCCGGACGTTCTGTCCCGTTAAAGCCCCATATTGCCTTGGGATTATCTTTATCCATGTCGATAGTCTCACTGCCATAACACCAGCACGGAGTGACTGTAAGACTTACTCCCACACCATTCCGGGAAAATTTGTCGGCACAGGCTGCCGCTTCTGCAACACCTCCGATTGTGGTATCGGAAATAATACATTCAACAGGCTTGCCGTTGGGGTATTTAAGGTTTTTGGAAATAAGAGATGCGGCAGATTTTGCCATTCCCATAGTTTGTTTTTCAAGGGATTCCCTTACACCTCTCTGACGTCCGTCAATGACCGGACGGATTCCCACTTTCGGGAAATCACCGATTACTGTCTGGTAGTTCTCGACTACTTTAAAATCTTCATTTGCCATATACTGTATTTTTTGGATTGGTTGTTTTTGTGATCAAACAAATATAATGTTTTATCTGTTTAAGATGATATGCCACTTTAACCAGGCTGTAAGATTTTAAATTTTTCAGTGCTGAGTGATACAGAGTTTTGTAAATTTGTCCTCCGGAAAAAAGATATGGAAAAACGAAGGCGTTTACCGGAATGGCTCAGGATGCAGAGGGCAAGCGGGGAAAATTATTCCCGGGTCAGGCATCTTATTGCAGAAAATAATCTTCATACAATCTGTACAAGCGGGAACTGTCCCAATATCGGAGAATGCTGGAATGCCGGAACTGCTACTTTCATGATCCTGGGAGATATCTGTACAAGGGCATGTAAATTCTGCAACACAAAGACAGGGAAACCATATCCGCCTGACCCTGATGAGCCTCAGAGACTTGCACGATCGGTAAAAAAGCTCGGGCTGAAGCACTGTGTGATCACCTCAGTTGACCGGGACGATCTTCCCGACAGAGGTTCTTCTTTCTGGGCCGATGTGATATATGAAGTCAAAAAGCTGAACCCGGAAACCACTATTGAAACGCTTATCCCGGATTTTGACGGGGAACAGGAATATCTCCGGAAAATAATTGATGCAGGTCCGGATGTCATTTCTCACAATATTGAAACTGTAAGACGACTTACACCGGTCATCAGGACCAAAGCAAAATACGACCGGAGCCTCAAAGTTATAAGATATATATCCCGGATGGGAAAAACGGCCAAATCAGGGTTTATGCTCGGGCTCGGGGAGTCAGAAGACGAAATATATGAGACTATGGATGATCTTTTTGCGGCCGGATGTAAAATCCTGACAGTTGGACAGTATCTGAGGCCTTCGGAAAATCACATGGAGGTTGTCAGTTATGTTGATCCCGCCAGATTCGGTGAGTACAGAAAAATTGCGCTTACAAAGGGATTCATGTTCGTTGAAAGCAGTCCTCTTGTACGTTCATCCTTTCATGCCGAAAAGCATGTCGGGAACGGATATTTTTAGTATCTTGTGGTCGCCAAAACGGGTTTGTGAATTGAGCTATAATGTTATATTTGAAGATGTTGGTCTGAAAGATTACAAGGAAACCTGGGATTATCAGGCCATCCTCTTCGAAGAACTTAAAAGATCCAAGGAAGCTAAAGCAGGCGGAAGGCTCCTTTCTGGAAGTTATAATCCCGGGACGCTTATTTTTGTTGAACATCCCAGCGTATTTACCCTGGGGAAGAGCGGTTCGGAAAATAATCTGTTTCTCAATAATGCAGAGATTGAAAGAAAGGGAGCCTCGTTTTACAGGATTGACAGGGGAGGCGATATCACTTATCATGGTCCCGGACAGATAGTAGGATATCCTGTGTTCGATCTTGAAGTTTTAAAAATTGGTCTGAGGGAATATGTTTCCCTGCTTGAGGAAGCAATTATCAGGACTTTGAAAGAGTATGGGCTGGAGGGATCCAGGTTCAGTGGTGGTACAGGTGTATGGCTTGATCCTGATGTGAAGGGCAGGGCAAGAAAGATTTGTGCAATAGGGGTTAAAGCAAGCAGGTATGTTACTATGCACGGATTTGCATTCAATGTAAATACCGATCTGTCGTGGTTTAACTATATTAATCCCTGCGGATTTACAGACAAGGGAGTTACTTCCCTTGAAAATGAGACAGGGATTAAACAGGATATTGAAAAAGTTAAAAGTATCCTTAAGGAGATGCTGAAGGAACAGTTAAACCTTGAATGGATACAGAAAGAGGGAAGGTGATGGAAAAGAAATGGATAATAAAGGAGAGTGGGAACAGTTCAGTAGTGAAACATCTGGCTGCAGAGCTGGTGGTATCAGATTCTCTTGCCAACCTGATGGTTCAGAGGAATATTACAACCCCTGAGGAGGCAAAGACATTTTTCAGTCCCAGTCTCGATTATCTGCATGATCCCTTCCTGATGAAAGATATGAACATTGCGGTAGACAGGCTCTCCACTGCAATAAAGAAAAATGAAAAGATCCTTGTTTACGGCGATTATGATGTTGACGGAACAACCGCAGTCGCCCTTGTCTATTCTTTCCTGAAGGAGCAGTATTCAAATGTGGAATATTACATTCCAGACAGATATAAGGAAGGTTACGGAGTATCCTTTGAAGGACTGGATTTTGCTTACAGCAGTAACTGCAAGCTTGTCATTACACTCGATTGTGGTATAAAAGCTGTGGAAAAGATCCAGTATGCCAGGACCAAAGGACTTGATGTCATAATCTGCGACCATCATTATCCGGGAGACGATATCCCGAAAGCTCTGGCAGTACTCGACCCGAAACAGCCCGGGTGCAGTTATCCGTACAAGGAATTATCGGGCTGCGGTGTGGGCTTCAAGCTTGTGCATGCCTATTCCAAGATCCATGGCATTCCATTTTCATCAATTATACATTATCTCGATCTTGTTGCTGTAAGTATAGCATCAGATATAGTTCCGATAACCGGTGAAAACAGAGTTCTTGCTTACTACGGGCTTAAACAGCTCAATGATTCACCCCGTACTGGCCTCAGGGAAATAATCAGGGAAGCGGAGATCACCAGAGCGCTTACAATTGAGGATGTAGTCTTCAAGATCGGCCCGAGAATAAATGCAGCCGGCAGGATGGAAACCGGCAGCAAGGCTGTCGATTTACTGGTTTCGGATGATCCGAAGCTGGCAACAGGAATAAGTAAGGAAATCAATAATTTCAATATTGAACGCCGGAGCGTCGACCGTGTGATCACAAATGAAGCCATGAGAATGATCTCTGAGGACCAGCGGACAAGCAATGCCAGGACAACAGTCCTTTTTAATCCGTCATGGAAAAAGGGAGTTATCGGTATTGTGGCTTCAAGGCTTATCGAGACATACTACAGACCGACAGTCATCCTTACCGAATCAAACGGTTTTGCGACAGGTTCTGCAAGATCAGTCCAGGGATATGACCTTTACCAGGCAATTGAAGCTTGCAGCGATCTGCTTGAAAGTTTCGGGGGACATATGTTTGCAGCAGGACTGACCCTGAAAAAGGAAAATATCAAACCCTTCATAGAAAGGTTTGAACAATATGTAAACAGTACAATTACTGAAGACCAGATGCAGCCCAGGATATTTATTGATACTGAACTTTCATTTTCCGAGATCAATGAGGAGTTTTTCAGGATAATGAGCCAGTTTCAACCCTTTGGCCCGGAAAACATGTCGCCGGTATTTATGTCGCGAAATGTTTATGATACAGGTAACGGAAGAATGGTCGGATCAAGCGGGGAGCATCTGAAACTTGAACTGTACCAGGATAAGGGCTCAATGAAAATCCTTCCGGGAATAGCATTCAGCCAGTCCGACAAGCTTGACCATATAAAAAACGGCAATCCGTTTGATATCTGCTATTCTGTTGAAATGAATGAATTCAGGGGCTGCAGGAACCTGCAGCTTAATATAAGGGATATAAAGACACCTGTGGTTGGTCAGTAAGTGGTAATCAGTGACCGGTAATCAGTGACCGGTAATCAGTAAGCGGTAATCAGTAAGCGGCAACCAGTATACGGTAACCAGCAACAAGCAACAAGCAACAAGCAACAATTAATAAGCAACTTAATCTTAACCGAACATGAATCTTAAAAAACTGTTTTCACTTTTCACAATACTGACAGTCAGTGTTGTTTTATTCGGACAGTTACCAAAGCAGGAAGTTAATAAAGGAGTTCTGAAGGCAGGTTTCTCCATGGCTGATATAACACCTTCGATTCCAGTTAAACTGTACGGATATGCTTCTCGCAAAACTTATTCGGAAGGTGTTCACGATCCTCTGACTGCCCGGGCGGTGGTCTTCGAAAGCAACGGTAAGAAAATCCTGTTTGTTTCGACAGATATTGGCTCTTATCCAAGGGATGTTTTTCCGGTATTTCAAAGAGCAATAATGGACCGATATGGCCTGAAGGAATCGGAAATTTTCCTCTCTACAATTCATTCACACAGTTCTCCCGTTCTCAGCCTGAATCCGCAAACTGGTGATCCTAATAATATTCAATATACCAAATCATTCCAGGACAAGCTTCTGGCTCTTGTAGGTGGAGCTATTAAAAATATGAAACCGGTTAATATAGGAGCCGGTAAAGGATCTTCACCTGTCGGGGCAAACAGACGTGAAATGATGCCTGACGGTTCAATCACACTTGGCAGGAATCCAAACGGGATCACAGATAAAGAAGTTCTTGTACTGAAAATAAGTGATACTGATGGCAAACCTGTCGGAGCATTGTATGATTATGCAACGCATTCCACTTCTCTCGGGCCTTCTAATATGTTGATCAGCGGGGATGTACTGGGGCTGTCGGCACAATTTACTGAAAAAATACTGGGGAAAGATGTTGTCACTCCGGTATTTGCCGGGGCTTCAGGGAATATAGATCCATGGTACAGGGTACTTCCCTCATTTAACAATGAACCGGGCTGGGTCCCGGAACCGGTTTTGCTGGGAACATTGCTGGGTGAGGAAGTTGTACACGTCTTTAGAAAGATAAAAGACATTGATAATCCCGGAGAAATTGTTTCAGATTTTGAAGTTCTTGAGTGTCCGGCAAAGATAACAGCAGAAAATAAAGCGCTTCCCGACACTCCGGCAACGGTACCAGTCAACATTACAGTTGCACGTATCGGAAATGATATAGCATTTGTCGCATTTAGTGTCGAAATGCTTACTGAAATAGGGATGGAGATAAAAGCCGGTTCACCGTTCAGGAATACATTTGTAATTACTCACTGTAACGGGGCCAGCGGATATCTTGTACCGGAAGAGCTATACAAGGAAGGCGGATATGAAGTGTCAACAACACGGTTTCAGATAGGATCTGCCGATATGGTAGTTAAAAAAACTCTGAGGATGCTGTATGACCTTTAGCTAAAAAATTCAGAAACGGATACTGAACTGGATCTTAAGTTCATCAGTCTGACTTTGACTGGCACCAGACCCTGAAAGTGAGGCAAGTCCGTATTTTACCCTCAGTTCCGCCAGATCACCGATATCCCATTTGAGCATAATGTAGCTCCGAGTCCCCTTTCCTGATAAGGCAGGGATACTGAAGCTGTATAAAAGGTCATTTTCATACAAATAGATCTTTGAATCCCAGTCGTCGGTATTGTAAATGCAAAATCTTGTCCAGAGTGTAACCGGGATGCCTGCGAACCGGTAAGCCAGATCCTGGGCCATTACAATTCCCCTGCTTCCGGTCTGCCTTATCCATTTATAATCAGTACGCGTGTTGAGTGAAAGTTTTTCATTCAGGGTAAAGCGCAGAACAGTTTTAATTGTGGTGGCATCTGTTTCTTCCCGGGCCGGAATTCCTCTGTCTGTCTCTTTATCTGAAAGTGAATATTTATGGTTGCAGGATAGCTCAAGGTTGACTTTCTCATCGGGAAGATACCTGAGCTTTACCTCATATTTCTTCGCCGATGAGGGAAAGCTTGTCCGGTATTTAAGCCACGGGTACCTGCAAAGGTCATATCCGGCACTTATGAAAAGATGAGTTGCGGCTTCAAAAGTGAAATTACCAAGAATACCGGACTCATTGCCTGTTGAGGAATTATTTCCCGGCCCTCTTCCATGGAGGGTGCAATAACCCGGGCTGTATCTTCTTATCAGGCAGTTTACGGAGAGCCTGTCGGAAGGCCGGATAGTAAATCCCTGTACCATGGCTGAGTATCCGTTATGATCGGTTGAAAGTTCGCCCGAAAGCAGAAATTTGCCATTCGAAGCAGTATAATAAGCTGAAAATAACCTGCCGGAACTGCCCTCAAAATCATACAGACCTTCAGGATCGGCAATGTCTTTCATGACGGGGAGTGACAATCTGGATTCTGACCAGTTAATTCCGAACGATAAGGAACGGAGACTGAATTTAAGATCAGCTCCGTAAAACATTTCCGTAACAGCATCCTTTTTGGCCAACCCTGACGTTGTGTTATGCAATCCTGACCTGTAGAAGTTCTCAATAAAAAATGCTGAAGAGTCGTCGGATACTCCAATGGCCGCATCGATCCTGTTGTACGACATAACCATCATCAGTTTAATTCTTCGAAATGCCAGTTCTGCTGCTGCACCTCTGAAGAAATTATTCTCATCGGTGGAAGTATATGGTTTTATTTCACTCCCGCGCGGATTATAACCTGCTGAAGTAAGCATAACACCAGTATGAATACCGGTATTTACTGAAATGCCCTGGCCAAACCGGGCAGAGAAATCCCCGGCTATCACTTTCCTGACGACTCCTTTACCGGTAAATGCCATATACCCTGAAATAAAATCGGGCAGGGGCGGAGAGCCTGAAAGCAAAGGTTCTCCCGGATCTTTTTCAATTGTCAGACCTGCAGACAATGGCCCGGACTCAACCCTGTATTTTGACAGGATTTTAAGAGCGGATCCCGGATAAGAACTATCTGTTTCACCGGGTCTGTAAATAAGGTTAGTGATAAGTCTGTTCCTGAGCCGGGTCAGTTTATCATGGCGATTAAGATCTTCCTCGAGAGAAATGAAGGGAATCATTATTTCTGCAGTATGTCTTTCAAATCCGGGTATGGACGCAATTTCGTAAACCGACATTATGCCCCCTGTTGATTTAACATGATCTGCAAGTGATTTTATCTGGAATTCCGAAAGGAAGAAGAGACGTGATATCTCCGATTCATCTGCCGAATTGATCCTTACAGGATTTTCCGTGAGTTCCTGAAGCAGTTCTAAAAACATCGGGGCCGCTTCAGGGTTAGTATCGTCCTCCGCAAGTTCCTCAGCAAAGCTTATTATATCATCCTGTCTGAGCTCCTGGCAATAAATATTTCCGGTCAGTAAGAACAGGAAAGTCGGAATGATATAAGAAAAAAAAGAATTCATTTCCTTTCTCTTATATTAAAAATCATCGAAACACTTGTCGTTATGCCAAGTCTCTCATGAGTCGCAAATCCGAGATCAAGATCCACAGATCTGAACCGGTACCCGGATCCGAAGGTGAATGAAGAATTTTCACTGCAGAATCCTCCTCTCAACATGAAATTTGCGGCAACTTCATATTCAAATCCCGCCCTCAGGAGAAGTTTGGTTTCAGAGCTCAGCTCTGCTTCCACACCCGCAAACAGGTTTTTATTGAGATTTATTCCCGCACCTGTCCTGATCGCAGAAGGCAGGAAATTCTTTCGCAATGCATTTGGAACGGGATTGAAAATATGTATTCCGATAGTAATATTTTCAACCGGGAGGAAGATCAATCCTCCCTCGAATGTCAGCATATGTATATTGCTGTATTCACCTGAGCTTTTTTCAAGAAAGTAATCGATCTGTATTCCGGCCGACAGATTATCGGAAAGTCTTAATCCGCTGGCAACAGCCATTGTCTCTCTTTTGAAATGAGGGAATCCGAAATTAGAATATATTATGCCTAGAGAACTCCTGCCGGCAGGGATGATGGTTGCGGCCGTACGTGTGCTCAGTTCTCCTATATTAAAGCGGCTTTCATAGTTGACAGCTGCAGAAAATGAACGGAATGATGCCAGGAGCGCCTGATTGCGAAAAGAAGGCCAGAATCCTGGCTTCATTATGCATACCGATCCCATTCCCGCTCCGTCGGCCCCTGCAGGTAAAAAATATGGATTGATGCCTGCAGCAGATGAAGAGAGAACAACTATAAATAAAGAAACAATTATCCTGTGCAGCGAGTACAAGATGTTATGTTATAAAACACCAATATAAGAAAAAATCAGTTTGTTTTATAAGGAAATTTTATCTTTTTCATTTCCTCATTGGCGTCTACAATTTTCTTTTTCAGGCTTTCCTTGAATTTTACGATCTCAGCCATAATGTCCTTGTCTCCCGTACCTATAATCTGTGCGGCAAGGATTCCCGCATTCTGTGCAGCATTGAGGCCTACGGTTGCCACAGGAACACCAGGAGGCATCTGTAGTATTGAAAATATGGAGTCCAGACCTTCCAGTGAGGCATTTATTGGAACTCCTATCACCGGAATTGGTGTCATTCCGGCAATGACTCCCGGCAGATGAGCTGCCATTCCTGCCGCTGCAATTATCACTTTAATTCCTCTCCCGGCAGCGCCTTTAGCAAATTCCTCAACTTCAGCAGGTGTCCGGTGTGCTGAAAGTGCATTTATCTCGAAAGGGATCCTGAAATCGTTGAGAACCTGTGCTGTTTTTTCCATAACAGCCATGTCTGAAACGCTTCCCATTATAATACTTACAAGAGGCTCCATATCTGTTTTGTAAATTAACTTCCTGATAAGGACAAAAATAAGTTATTAATTTCATATTTTCGCACCATCCCCATATACTGAAAAATGAAATGCAGGAAATAGTTATTCTCGATAAAAGATTCAGGGAGTCAATTCCCGGGGAGGTAATAAACCGGAGGATTGATGAAATGGCAATGGAGCTGAACCGCGACTATGCGGGCCGTGAGGTTGTGTTCCTCGGTATTCTCAACGGAGCATTTATGTTCTCATCTGAGATTTTCAAAAGGATAGATCTTAAAGCACGTATTACCTTCGTAAAGATAGCCTCATACAGGGGAACTAAATCGACCGGCGCTGTAAACCAGCTTATCGGACTTAATGAGGATCTTGAAGACAGGGATGTAGTGATCCTTGAAGATATAGTTGACTCAGGCCAGACCCTCGAGAGCATTGTCGATGTACTAATACTTAAAAAGGTGCATTCGATAGGAATTGCTACCCTGTTATTAAAACCTGAAGCATATTCCGCAAGATTCAGGATCGATTATGTAGGATTCAAAATCCCGAATGATTTTGTTGTCGGCTTCGGCCTTGATTATGATGGTTTTGGCCGCAATCTGACTTCTGTTTATACATTAGTACATTAAATAAATAATATTATGGTAAACTTTTTGATTTTTGGTCCTCCCGGATCGGGAAAAGGCACACAGTCAGTAAAGCTGGCTGAAAAATTCAATCTGGCTCATCTTTCAACGGGTGATATGCTGAGAGCTGAAATAGCTGCAGGAACGGAACTGGGGAAAAAGATGAGCTCAATAATGTCAAAAGGCGAGCTTGTTCCCGATGAAGTTGTCATTGAAATGATAGCTCATAAGATCGACGGCACTAAAGACCGTGCAGGATTCCTTTTTGACGGTTTCCCCAGAACAGTAGCTCAGACATCAGCCCTCGAAAAGATGCTGAATGAAAGAAATATGAAGATCGATTCAATGCTTGTTCTGGAGGTTGACCACGATGAACTTGTAAAAAGACTTATAGCTCGTGCTGATCTGTCGGGAAGACCTGATGACAAAGATCCTGCAGTTATTGAAAACAGGATTGACGTTTATAAGGATAAAACTGAGCCGATAATTAATTACTGCCGCGAAAGAGGTATTTATCAGCCGGTTAACGGAATGGGAAATATCGATGACATATTCGCAAGGCTGAGTGGATATGTTACTAAGCTTGTTAATTAAAGAATTGATCTGCCACCATCCATTTGAGTGGGAGAGTGGGGGTTGAGAGAAAGAGGGGAAAAGGGGAAGAGGGGAAGAGAGGAAAAGGGGAAAAGGAGATGAAAAAGACGACAGGATATCTATGTGATAGCAGAAACATGGGAGAAAAGATTTTAATATTTCACCCCCTCTCCTCATCACCCCCTCTCCTCATCACCCCCTCTCCTCATCACCCCCTCTGAAAAGAATTAAAACTTAAATCTTATTCTGGCGCATGTCTTCGTCAAACTTCGTTGATTATATAAAAATATTCTGCCGGTCGGGTAACGGCGGGCGCGGGTCGGCACATCTGCGACGGGAAAAGTTCATTCCGAAAGGCGGTCCTGATGGTGGTGACGGAGGCAGGGGCGGACATATAATCCTGAGGGGAAATGATCAGATGTGGACCCTCCTTCATCTCAGATATCAGCGTCATATCTTTGCGGAACATGGCGGAGCAGGGGGATTACAGCAATCTACCGGAGCGGATGGGAAGGATGTCATAATCGAGGTTCCTCTGGGAACTGTTGCAAAAATCGCGGAGACTGATGAGGTAATATTCGAAATTACAGCACATGGGGAGGAAAAGATCCTTGTTAAGGGAGGGAGAGGAGGCCAGGGTAATGTACATTTTAAATCGTCAACCAACCGTACCCCAAGGTATGCACAGCCCGGAGAAAAGGGATCCGAGAACTGGTATGTTTTTGAACTTAAAATACTTGCAGACGTAGGGCTTGTAGGCTTCCCCAATGCAGGGAAATCAACACTGCTTTCAGTTCTTTCGGCAGCCAGACCCAAGATTGCAGATTATCCTTTTACAACTCTTACACCAAATCTGGGAATTGTTGCCTACAGGGAGAATAAATCCTTTGTAATGGCTGATATCCCGGGAATAATTGAAGGCGCACATGAAGGAAAAGGGCTGGGGATAAGGTTTCTGCGTCATATTGAAAGAAACTCGATCCTGCTTTTTGTTATTCCGGCCGACAGTAAAAGCATAAAAGAAGAATATGATATATTGCTGAATGAACTGAGGATGTATAATCCTGAAATGCTTGATAAGAAAAGGATTCTGACTATATCAAAATCCGATCTTCTGGACGATGAACTGAAACGTGCAATGGAAGAAGATCTTCCTGAAATTCCGCGGATTTTCACCTCTGCGGTTACCGCCTCGGGCCTGACACAGCTGAAGGACCTGTTATGGAGAGTATTGACCACAAACCCGGATACCAGGTAACCGGTAGCCGGTAATCGGTAGCCGGTAATCGGTAGCCGGTAATCGGTAATCGGTAACCGGTAACCGACTACCAGCAACTTAAAGTACCTGCCTGATTATATGATTGAAAATATTGACCGCCAGCTTTTTCTTTTCCTGAATTCATTGAACAGTCCATTCTGGGACAAGGTGATGTCCGCGATAAGCGGTATATTGATCTGGGTTCCCTTATATGTTGCCATCCTGGTGGCGATAGGGATTAAATACAGAAAGAAATTCCTTCTCATCCTTCTGTTTATCATTATTGCAGCAATATCTGCCGATCAGGTTTCGGTTCACCTTTTCAAAAATGTATTTCATCGTTTACGTCCCTGCCACGAACCATCATTACAGGGGATGGTTCATCTTGTTGAATGTTACTGCGGAGGACTTTACGGATTTGTTTCATCGCATGCTTCAAATTCATTCAATGTTGCTGTATTAAGCCTGTTATTCATAAGGAAGAAATGGTTTTCCGTATTTATTCTTTTCTGGGCAGCTGTTGTTGGTTACAGCAGGATCTACCTCGGGGTCCATTATCCGGGAGATGTTCTCGCAGGAGCATTGCTCGGATCACTCATAGGATGGGGAGGATATGAACTGTATAAAATAATTGATTATAGAATTATTGAACAAAGGGATAATTTAAGAAGAAGTAAGAACGAAGAACAAACGAACAGCGAAATCAGAACCTGAACTTCAAAATTCTTCATTCGAATGTTCTGCGTTCTTACTTCAAACCAAGTAAGAATGAATTGTCTCAACCTCATATCCACAGATCCGTTCTTCAACCTTGCCGCTGAAGAATACCTTTTCATGAACAGAACGGAGGATTTTCTTATTCTGTCCATAAATGATCCGTCTGTTATAATTGGGAAGCACCAGGTTGCTCACCGTGAAGCTGATACCCGCTTTGTGACAGAAAACAATATCCCGGTAATCAGAAGGATATCAGGAGGCGGGACTGTTTATCATGACCACGGGAATGTGAACTTTTGCTTCATACTGAACAGTACCGGGGGAACACAGGTTGATTTCAGGAAATATTCACAACCGGTAATTGAATTTCTTGGTTCTTTAAGGATAAACGCAGTACTTGAAGGTAAAAATGATCTGAAGGTGGATGGCCTCAAAATCTCAGGGAATGCCGAACATATCTACAGGGAAAGAGTACTGCATCACGGAACACTTTTGTTTGATACTGATCTGCAAAGATTAAGACGATCATTACGAAAAGACACTTCCGGATATGTCACAAGGGCAATTGCTTCGAATCCTTCACACGTTACAAACATCAAAGAAAGAACTTCCGGTATCAGGGATGCCTGTGAATTCAGGGAAATCATGCTCGGATACTTCCTCGGGTCTGAAGGAAATATAAAAACAGATCTGACAAATAGTGAAGAAAAGCTTATAGAAACTCTTGCGGAGACCAGGTACCGTACATGGGAGTGGAATTATGCATATGGTCCTGAATATGCTCTTAATAACAGCTTTGAAATTGGAAATTGTAATTATACCTGCAATATCTCGGTACAGGACGGCATTATCAGGGAGTTTGAACTCGAGGGGTCCGGCCCTTTGGCTCAGACCGGAATTAATTTGTCCGGTACCAGGCACATGCCGGAAGAAATGTTGCGGACTTTTAATCAGAAAAAAATAAACATATCAGGAGAAGATATTTTTAAGTTCTTTTAGATACTTTATTTAGAGTTTCTAACCTCTGTGTAACTCTGTGTATCCTCTGTGTAACTCTGTGTTATTATGCAAAATAAGAATTTTACACAACTTGTCCCGATTTACCGGGAGAGGTCCACTAAGGTTTCACAGAGTTCCACAGAGTCCCGATAGCTATCGGGATCACAGAGTTCCACAGAGAAGAAGATAAAAATTTGGTTTATGGATATTTTGAAATCGATATTGATCTGGCTGATCGGGATAGCATTTATTGTGATATTCTTCCCGGTTACATTCTTAATCTGGCTGATTGTACTTCCCTTCGATAAAAAGCGGACAATTGTACATTGGCTGCTGGTATACCAGTCATTCATCGTATCGCATATTATGCCGATATGGAAGATAAAAGTCGAAGGCAGGGACAAGGTGGATAAGGATATGATATATGTTATCATTTCCAACCATCAGTCTATACTCGATATACTGCTTATGAATTCATTACGTTTCAAGTATAAATGGATTAGCAAGATCGAGAACATGAAAGTCCCTTTTATAGGCTGGTACCTTAGAATGGCGGATTATCTTGTTATTGACCGCGGCAATCCCGAGAGCAAGGAAAAGATGATTGAAGATGCATTACTCTG
>JAKQPD010000182.1 GCA_029564935.1 Bacteroidota bacterium | reverse complement strand
AGTCTGAGCCCTGAGCCCTGAGCCCTGAGCCCTGAGCTATATAATCCTCGCCACTTCTGCCTTTACGAAGTCAATCGCAACTCTTGTAGGTTCCCTGTCCAGCTCCATGACAGCCGCTAAAAGCTTTTGACTGAAATCCATGCCGGAGGCATTCTCCGGCATTTTTTCATACTCACTGTTGATGAGTTTGATTGTATTTGACCTGGCATTTCTTACGACTTCCCAGGCCTGCGGGCTCATATAGATCTGCTGTGACATATTGTGTTCGAATTCACTTCTGATACCGGAAAGCAAAGCGGAATGAAGCTGACTTGCTGAAATTCCGGGAGTACTTACTCTCACGAGCATCGATTCAAGGGATATACGTTCAAGGAAAAGGATTATCCTTTCATAGGCCTGTAGTTTTATCGGAACAACTGTACGACTGTTCTGAAGTATAAGCTCCTGCCTTCTCTTTTCCTGATCGTTCCTGAGGAGGTTGTTAATAAGCACCCACGCGGTTATTAAAACCAGTAAAGCGGGTAAAGTGATTTTCAGTATTTCAGACACTGTATCCATTGTCAATATGTTTGTCAATATTATACAAACTTAACTTATTTTGTTTTTAATTTTTACTATATATATTTGAACCCGCCATTAAATTTTCACTTATAGTAATTTATATGGAATATTTATCCGACCGAATCAAAGCCATGGCAGCCTCCGCCACTCTGGCAATGGCTCAGAAGAGCCGTGAACTGAAAGCAAAAGGTATCGATGTTATAAGCCTGAGTCTCGGGGAACCCGACTTCAATACCCCGGGATATATAAAGGAAGCAGCCAAAAAAGCCATTGATGATAATTATTCCAAATACCCTCCGGTACCTGGTTACAATGACCTCAGGGAAGCAATATGCCGGAAATTCAAATATGAAAATGGTATAAATTATACCGCTGACCAGATAATTGTCTCGGCAGGAGGGAAGCATTCCCTTATTAACGTAATTCTGGCCCTTATCAATCCGGGCGATGAAGTGATTATCCTTTCTCCTTACTGGGTCAGTTATTATGATCAGGTACTTCTGGCTGAAGGGAAACCGGTGATTGTTGGAGCATCACTCGAGAATGATTTTAAAGTTAAGCCGGATCAGCTGGAAGCTGCAATCACGCCCAGGACAAGAATGATAATCTTCAATTCACCCTCAAATCCAACGGGAATGGTTTATACTCGTGGGGAAATGGAAGCTATTGCCAGAGTTGTTCAGAAACACCAGGGTGTGTTTATTATGTCAGATGAGGTATATGAACATATCCTTTTTGAAGGGGAACATGTCAGCATGGCTTCATTCGATTTCATTTACGACAGGGTGATCACGGTTAATGCGGTTTCAAAAGCCTATGCCATGACAGGATGGAGAATAGGTTATATCGGAGCCCCGAAATGGATAGTAAGCGCCTGCGATAAACTCCAGGGACAATTCACCTCAGGGGTTAGTTCCATAGCACAGAGAGCTGCACTTGCAGCCCTCAGCCAGAGCGATGACTCACGGCGGATGATGCGTGATGCTTTCCTGAGACGACGCGATCTGATATGCAATCTCCTTAAGGAAATAGAAGGCCTTAAAGTGAGGATTCCCCAGGGCGCT
>JAKQPD010000175.1 GCA_029564935.1 Bacteroidota bacterium | reverse complement strand
GAAGAAAAAGATATTATTAGCATTGTTAATCTGCATTTATGCAAATTTCGCCTGTTGTCAGACATTTACAAAGAATAATTTCCGTAATCCGCCCATCCGTTACTGGCCCAGACCACTCTGGTTCTGGAACAATACGACTGTAACGCCTGGAGGTATTACTGACCAGATGGTGGCTCTGAGGGACAAGTGCGGCTACGGTGGTTTCGGGGTTATTCCTTTCGGAAAGAATTTCAGCCCTGAATATCTGTCTGAGGATTACCTGAAACTGTACGGGATAATGCTGGAAAAAGCCAGGGAACTGAATATGTCTATGTGTTTGTATGATGAATATGGATTCCCCAGCGGATCAGTCGGAGCTTTCTCCAACGGTGATAATAAGCCCCGTTTTCAGCTTAAATATCCTGAACTGACAATGCAAAGGCTTGATAAGACAGAAGAAGATATAGCCGGACCAGTCAGGTATGAAAAAGAAGTTCCTGCCGGTAAATTCATGGGAGCGGTAGCTATGGAATTACCCGGGATGAAAAGAATTGACCTGACGCCTTTTGTACAGGACAGGAGATTAAAATGGGATGTACCTGAGGGAAAATGGAAGATCATGATTTTCAATTGTGTTATTGACGGGTACCCGCTGGCTGATTATCTGAATCCGAACGCGGCAGAGAAATTCACTGAAATGGTTCATGATGTTTACTACGAACACTTCAGAGAGTATTTCGGGAACGTGATATGGGGCACATTCTATGATGAACCTTCAATGTTTTATGCAAAGTTCAGGGTGTGGACGCCTTTATTCAATGAAAAATTCATCGCTAAGTATGGTTTTGATCCTGTCATATTTTATCCGGCACTCTGGTATGATATAGGACCTGAAACACGATCTGCCCGGAGTTATCTTTTCGGTTTCAGGGCTGAATTATTTTCTCTTGGTTTTACAAAGGTGGTAAACGACTGGTCGGTGAGCCATAATATTTCAGCTACCGGGCATACTGCCCCTGAAGAGGCATTGATACCTGCCAACGGATCCGGAGATCTGATGCATGGATTTAAATACCTTGAGATACCCGGAATAGACAAAATAGGAGGTCAGCGGCCGGCTGAGAGATTTTATAAACTTATCAGCTCCGCTGCTTACAACTGGGATAAAAACCTGGTAATGGCAGAAACATTCGGAGCCATGCCGGATTATGATAAGCCCGGTGACCTGAACTGGAACGACATTTTTTCGATCACGATGGATCAGTACTCGAAAGGAATTAATATGATAATCCCTCATGCAGTATGGTATGATGACACAAAAGTTACATATAAGCCTGAATTATCCTACCGTAATCCGCTTTACGCCGACAGCCTGCCGGCATTTACCAGATTCATCTCACGACTCAATGTGATACTCCAGAGTCCTGGAAGGCACGTAGCAGATATTGCAATACTTTATCCTGTCAATTCCCTGTTAAGTGAACACTATTTTTATTCAGAAACCGGACCTGCAAATATTGACGGACCTGCTGATCCTTCGAATGCATTTTTTATGAATGCAATAAAACAGATCGATTATGTCGATGTAGCCAACTGGCTTACAAATGACGCCGGCAAGGATTTTACTTTTATTCATCCGGAAGTTCTCGACGAAAAATGTTCGATCCGTGATGGCCATCTTCATCTTCAGAACACTAATAATTACGAAGATTATAAAGTGATAATTGTGCCTTCCTGTGCCGTAATTTCAATTAGCAATCTTACCAGGCTCACTGATTTCTGCAATCATGG
>JAKQPD010000157.1 GCA_029564935.1 Bacteroidota bacterium | reverse complement strand
GAGTGCCTCCGGATGCAGTCTCAAATCGTCCTGCTCTCCCTTCTTTTGCATCAGTAAATGCTCCCCGGGTATGACCGAACAGTTCGGATTCAAAAAGAGTTTCAGGAACTGCACCAAGGTCAACGTGGACGAAAGATTTGTGTCTTCGCAGGGATTCTTTGTGCAAAGCAAATGCGGCCAACTCCTTGCCCGTCCCGTTCTCACCCATGATAAGGACATTTGCGTCTGTCGGCGCCACAGCCCTTATCGTTTCCAGGACCTTCTTCATCCCGGGTGATTTGCTTATGATGTCAGGGTATTTCGACAACCTGCTATTCTTTATATCTGCGTCAGGGGTATTCAGCACGGGGTGGTTCTTCTGCTCTTTCCGGTCCAGCACATTCCTGACTGAAGAAACCAGCTGATCTTTATTCCAGGGCTTAATAATAAAATCGGCCGCCCCTTTCTTCATTGTCTGTACCGCGAGACTGATCTCACCATAAGCAGTAGTTGTCAGAACGCAGGCTTCAGGATCTATCGACAGAATTTTTTCAAGCCACTCAAGACCCTCCCTGCCCGAAGTACTGCCCCTTGAGAAATTCATGTCCAACAAAATCACATCATAGCCTGTTTTCCTGAGATGTTCGGGTATCAATGCCGGACGATCAAGGATATCAACCTTGTTAAAAAATCTTTTCAGAACAAGCTGCGCTGTAAAAAGTACATCTTTATCATCATCAACGACCAGGATCTTCCCTGAATGATCTGATTTCATTACATGTAAAAATACTTCCCGCTGAAAGAGCTAATTATCAGTAAAGTTATAAAATGTAGCATTATGAGTCAATTAATTGTAGCAAAATGCTACAATTTTTATTGAAAAACCATGCACATTCTCTCATATATATCTGTTTATCTTATTGTTATGCGATTTGGCCCGGTTGTTGGATTAGCCTGTTACAAATACCTGTGAACATGAAAACCATCCTGATCAAATATCTGAATATCAATGAACCTAATAACCAGCCGCCATGCAACCAATCTGTTTTTGCAGAATTACTGCTCTTAATCTCTGCCTGATCACCTTCGCTGCCGTAAATGCACAACCGGGCATGAACCTCTACACCGATATAGGCGCGAATAATGTTTCTGATGGGATATCCATCAAATCAGCAGTTTCAGGATACCTGGCATCCGGAAAATACCGGATTGAAACAGGCTTTCAGAATGATCTTCGGAGCCCCGGTTCTGAAATTTTTTCAGGATGTACAATAAATGCTTCAAGATATTTTGCTGCCAAAAGGAGCCGGTATGAGTTGAAAGGCTTCTGCACCTGGACATTCAGTTCCGGACTATTGCGTGAGAATAACATTGGCGCTTATGTTAAAATGATGCGTAAACATTTTGAAATGGCCCTTGGTACAAATTCGAGGACCTATGTATTCAGGAACAGGGCAATTGAAGATTTTGAGATCGACAAGAAGTGCCGGAGGCTTCATGAGAAGCTTAATATAATGTATTCATTCTGCTATAATCTTAAACAATCTTATGACAAATGGAATATAGGCTTAACACTGACAGATATGGATCATTATATAACAAGCCAGGAAACAAATCCCTCTCTATGTCTTCATGGTTTTTTCAAGCCCTCATCCAGGATTTATCTTTTTGAGGAGTTCTGGTACAAAGCTGCCGGCGCTCCAAATCTTGCTATCAATCATTTTGGATATTTTTTAAGAACAGGAATCATATGGAACTTCAGGTAAAAATCAGGATGTTGCTTACTGCAACAATGGCCTTATCGGTCATATCATGCGAGAAAGATAATGTATTCCCTCAGGAAGAACACTCGGTAAATCAGAGATTTATTCAATCGATGGAGTGGAATGAAAACCATCCTTACAAGGAAATCACAACTTCATCAGATGACTATACAATACTGTTCATGGGCGACAGCCACATCGGGACCACCAGAAACCTTAACAGTGTAATCAGTATTGCAGAACAGAAAAATGCCGTTTCCATTGTGATGGCCGGCGATCTGACCACCGGTGACAAAAACGCATGCGATGAATTTGAAGGCTGTCTGCAAAAGAAGGGTTCCCTGTTATCATTTCTGACACCGGGGAATCATGACCTCTGGCCTAAGACGGGGTGGGATGAGTTTTATGCCAGGTTTGGAGCTTCAGTGTATTATTTTACTGTGAAAACTCCCGGAGGCACAGACCTCTACATCAG
>JAKQPD010000154.1 GCA_029564935.1 Bacteroidota bacterium | reverse complement strand
GGATAATATTATGGAGGAAGGAATGAAAAAGGTACTTTTTGCGGCAGTTGCCGTATTTGTGGTTTCAGGAAGCAGTGCGCTTTATTCGCAGGGGCTTGAAGCCGGTTCTGTGAAATTTGGTCTTTATGGGGGAGGCGGTGTAAACTACGTTTCCGGTGAAGCTGTTGGCAGTCCTGAAGCAAAAGCTGCTGGTTCATATTTTTTCGGAGTTAGCGGCTTTTACAATCTTACTGACACAGGTTCTCTTTTTGGCGGTTTGGAATATTCTTATAGCCCATACAAGCTTGACAATAGTGATGAGGGTTATGATTATACTGCAACAATAAAAGCCAAATTCCTTGATATTAATCTTGGATATCGTTTTACAAACTTCCAGGGCTTCTATTTCGAAGGCGGCTTATTTGTGGGCGTTCCTGCCGGAACATGGAAGTATAAAGTTGAAGGAGACCTAGAAGGTTCCGGAAATTGTGAAAACAAAGATACTAAAACTGAAGTAGGTCTTCTTGTAGGTGCAGGATACCTTGTTCCTATAGCGGAGACAGCTGATTTTAATATTGGGATTCTCCTTAAGAGATCTTTTAAATACGGCTATAATGATGGAGATTATAAGCTCCGCCGTCAGCTTCTTGCCGTTAAAGCCGGCGTTGAGATGAAATTCTAACTAAAATCCGGCGGAGTTTACTCCGCCGGCTGATATTTGCTTCTAAACGCATTTTTATACCAATAATACCCCTTAAAGCCGAATTTTCCTTGACAAGCTCAAATATATGATTATTTTAAAACAGTCTGACTGGTAGAGGACTGATGATAATAGGAATATATCCCGGTACGTTTGATCCATTGACGAATGGCCATATGGATATAATAAGAAGAGGACTCAGGTTGTGCGACCGTTTAATTATTGCGGTTGCCGTTAACCTTTTAAAAAAGCCGCTTTTCTCTGTTGAGGAGAGGCTTGAAATGATTTCTGATTCGTGCAAAGATTTGGGTAATATCGAAGCTGTTTCTTTTAACGGGCTTCTTGTAGATTATTGCAAAGAAAATGGAGTGAATTTTATCATACGCGGAGTCAGGGATTCCGCCGATTTCGGCTATGAGCGCTCTATGGCGCTGATGAACCGGAGACTTCCGGGTGCTCTTGAAACCGTATTCATGGTTTCGGACGGGGAAAGTCATTTTTTATCTTCAAGCATGATTCGAGAGATCGCTTTTCTTGGCGGTGATGTATCCGCTTTTCTTCCTTCAAATGTCCTTCCTTTCCTTAATCGGAAGACCAATCGGGCTTAGCGGCGTTTTGCGTCGTTAGTTTAAAAATGAAATTAATCGGTTGAGGGGGAACTATGAATATCGGAATTATCCTCCTGGTTTCTGTTGCTACTGGTGTTGTGGGGTATATGGCAAGGTCGTATCTCGGCAAGATCAGGCTAAGATCTTCGGAGGCTCAGGCTCAAAGAATTATTCAGGATGCTAAAAGAGAGGCAGAAGCAAAACGCAAAGAATTGCTTCTCGAAGCCAAGGATCAGCTTCTTCAGGAAAAGAATCTTCTTGAAAAAGAAATGCGTGAAAGACGTCAGGAAATCGCAAACATAGAAAAACGATACATGCAGAAGGAAGAGAATCTTGACGCTAAAGTTAATCAGGTTGAGAAACGTGAAAAAGAAATAGAAGTCAGAGAGTCGGATGTATCAGAAAAAGAGGCTGAACTTACAAAGGAATTCGAGCGTTATTTGAAAGAGCTCGAGCGTATTTCAGGTTTGACGCAGGATCAGGCAAAGGCTCAGCTTATGAAATCTCTTGAAGATAATGCCAGATTTGAAGCTCTGAAAATTGTTAACAAAATTGAAGAAGAAGCCAGAAGATCCGCAGATAAAAAAGCCAAAGATATTGTCATCCAGTCGATTCAGCGCAATGTTACTGAATTTACTTCTGAGAATACTGTTACTGCAGTGACTTTGCCTTCTGATGACATGAAGGGAAGAATCATCGGTCGTGAAGGACGCAACATCCGCACACTCGAATCGCTTACCGGCGTTGATATGATCATAGATGATACTCCTGAGGTTGTTGTTATTTCCGGTTATGATCCTGTCAGAAGAGAAATTGCGCGTCTTGCGCTCGAAAGACTGATCCAGAACGGACGTATTCATCCGGCCCGTATAGAAGAGGTTGTTGAAAAGGT
Organism: Bacteroidota bacterium; assembly: GCA_029564935.1. Lineage (GTDB taxonomy): Bacteria > Bacteroidota > Bacteroidia > Bacteroidales > VadinHA17 > LD21. The sequence goes on along the minus strand of JAKQPD010000154.1, from coordinate 916 downwards.
AAAACTGGAACTTGAAGAAAGCATGGTTGATGAAGGTGAAAAGTATGCGTTTGAACTCGGAATTCCGGGTTTAAGCAGAGATGCTCTTCTTCATGTCGGTAAATTAAAATACAGAACAAGTTACGGACAGAATGTTTTAAGTCACAGTATTGAAGTTGCCAATATTGCTGCTATCATGGCAGGTGAGCTGAAGCTTGATGTTCAGGTTGCTAAACGCGCCGGCCTTCTTCACGATATCGGAAAGGTGGCAGTTGTAGAAGGTGAAGGCTCGCATGCGCTTATCGGTGCTGACATGGCTAAGAAATACGGAGAAAGCGAGAAGGTAATTAATATAATCGCTTCTCACCATAATGATAAGGAGCCAGAGTCTTTTGAAGCGCTCATTATTCAGGTTGCAGATGCGATTTCTGCGTCACGGCCGGGAGCAAGAAGAGAGTCTCTTGAAAATTACGTTAAACGTCTAGAAGATCTTGAAAACATTGCTACAAGCTTCAAAGGTGTTGAGAAATGTTTTGCAATTCAGGCCGGACGTGAGATCAGAGTGCTTGTATCCAATGATCTTGTAAGCGATGAGCGTGCACAGATTCTCGCACGTGAAGTTGCCGGAAGAATTGAAAATGAGCTCAAGTATCCTGGAATAGTCAGAGTTACAGTTATCAGAGAAACAAGAGCTGTTGAGTTTGCAAAATAATCTCAAAGTTCACTTCGTCTATTCGGCGGAGTGAACTTTAAAGTATATCAATGGGAGAATTCCATTGCTGTTAGATTCATTAAATTCAGTTGAAGATCTTCGCAAGATAAAAGTTGAAGATCTTTCTTCTCTTGCCGATCAAGTCCGCAGATACATGATTGATGTTGTCTCGAAAAACGGCGGACATCTTGCGCCTTCTTTAGGTGTTGTTGATCTTACAATAGC
>JAKQPD010000140.1 GCA_029564935.1 Bacteroidota bacterium | reverse complement strand
CGAGGTGATCGCTCCGGGATAATTCGTGAAATAATTTGTTTCAAGATCATTCATTATGTGGTCGGGAACTGTAAGAGGAAGTATTTTCTTCCAGGCCCTGAGGGTTGTCGTCATTGATTTGCCAAGACCCTCAACATCCTTTTTCAATATCGATTCCCAGCAACTGTCTCCGGCCTCACCAAGTTCCCGTACTGATGATTTTTCAAGATTGACCAGTTTCAATGGATCATATCCCGACGGACGTGGTTGAACCGGCACCAGGTGGATCACCCTGCTGAGCCATTCGCAAATATCCTTATCGGTTGTCGATTCGATCTTTTCCGGCCAGTATCCACCCCTGTAACAAAGCCTGTTGATCCCCGGATAAAGAAGTCCTATATGATCCTGTGAACCGGAAACATAGGTTCGTCCGGGAGGATTTTCTGCCCCGAACAACAATCTTGCATTTGTCTCATGATCACCTTCGGGATAACGGTCACCCCATAACTTGATAGCTACTTTCCTCGAACTTGTAGCCAGTCCCGATCTGTCGTTAAAATCCATTGTTGGCCATATCTGAGCCACTACAACCGATCCCGGGTGTATTTTTGAAACCCAGGGCTGATCAATCCATCCCCCGGCAATACATAAACGGTAAGGAAACCTGAGCTCTCTTTTCGTTTCTGAACTTGATCGCCCGGGTAATCCGGGTTCAGGTATCCTGTCAAGAACAACATATTCTATTCCCTCTCTCTTACAAAGCGCCTCTTTATCAGCAGAATGACCATCCTTATTGACTACAAAGATGTCGGGTTTAAGTTTCTTCAAATCAGGCTCAAAATCGAGCAAACCTGTTCCGGATGCAAGGAATGCATCCCCGACATATTTTATTGACCGGACTATATAAAGTCTTTCCTGTTCCGAGAAATATGGTTTCTTACCCTTCAGAACAAAAATATTCTCGTCCCGGCCAATGCTTACATACAGTTTTCCATATGCGGATGCAGCTTTGAAAAAAGCTATATGTCCCCCGTGAAGAAGGTCATAACAACCGCTGACAAGCACTTTCTTCTTATTCATAACTATCCGGATTACCGGTTGAAGCGGTCGCTGCTCTTTCTGTCAGATGAACCGGCAAGCATCTGCTCCCTGATCCAGTCATAAGTTTTTTTCATACCAGTCCTCAGCGGGATGGAAGGTTCCCAGCCGAGATATTTCCTGATAAGGGTATTGTCACTGTTCCGTCCCCTTACTCCTTTTGGCGCCGAAAGATCATACTTCCTGTCAAGCTTGTATCCTGCAATATCCTCAACAATGTCAACAAGTTGATTTATTGATACCATCTCACTGCTCCCGAGGTTGATCGGTTCATTTATATTGCTGTACATGATATCATTGATACCTTTAATACAGTCCCCGATAAACATAAAGCTCCTGGTCTGCAAACCGTCGCCCCAGATCATTATTTCCTTATTTCCGGTAATTCCGGATTCAATCACTTTCCGGCATATTGCTGCAGGGGCTTTTTCCCTGCCGCCATCCCATGTCCCGCAAGGTCCGTAAACATTATGGAACCTGGCTATTCTTGCAGTCAGTCCGAAATCCTCCATGAAGTGACGGCACATCCGTTCGCTAAAAAGCTTTTCCCATCCGTAACCATCTTCAGCAAGAGCAGGATAAGCATCGGATTCCTTCAGTCCGGGATTATCGGGATCTGTTTGTTTTTCACCATTATAAACACATGCAGAGGATGCATAAAAGAACCTGTCGATCCCGCAGTCACGGGAAGCGATAAGCAGATGGGTATTGATAAGAACGCTTATCATGCAGGCTGCTTTGTTCTTCTCTATGAACCCCATGCCTCCCATGTCAGCTGCAAGGTTAAATACTTCATTATATCCGTTAACAGCCCGGTAGCAGTTTTCCCTCAGCCTGAGATCGAGCACAAGGTTATCGGCTTCATTCTGGATCTGGTACCATTCATTCAATGGTTTAATATCTACTGCCCTTACCTTATGGCCTTTGCTGATCATATCCTTTACAAGGTGACCGCCGATGAATCCTCCGGCGCCCGCTATGACTATCTTCTTCATTTCTGATGAAATTAATTAAATAAAAATCGTTTTTTAAGAAATTACAAATTTTTTATCCGAAACGAGGTGCTGCCTTTTCAAGCTTCTGCTTATATAAAAGGAAGCCTGCAAGTGCAGTAATTGCCGCAGAAATCCCTATTGTATATGATATTCCTCCCGGCAGTGAAAATCCTTCCGGGGCAAATAATATATAGGTAATGCTGACCGCAGTCATGAAGAATGCCGGAATAAGTGTTACCCAATAAAATTTCCCGGATTGTAAAAGATAGACCGTTACGGCCCACAGAACGACCATGGCAAGGGTTTGATTTGACCATGCGAAATAACGCCAGATTATTCCGAAATCTATTCTTGTAAGCAGAAATCCTACAAGGAACAGCGGGACGCTTATAAAGAGCCTGTTCTTTATCGGTCCCTGTTTATATTTCAGGAAATCG
>JAKQPD010000128.1 GCA_029564935.1 Bacteroidota bacterium | reverse complement strand
TATCCGCCGCTACGGCACAGCATTCGCTTATACTGTCAAATTTCTTCATGACCAGCGATTCAATTTCATCCGGAGATATAAGCTCTCCGGCAATTACTATGATATCGTCTGCCCGTGAAATATACTGTATGTTATAGCTTTGGGGATCCTCAGTCTCGGGTAAAAGTCTTATAAGATCTCCGGTTTTATAGTAGTCTCCTATAAATTTTTTACGGGCATTTTCATCGGCTTTATAATATTCTTTCATTATACTTGGATGCGTTATACGGTTCACCAGCAGCTCCCCTGTCATTTCTGCAAGAGGCATCCGCAGAATACTCTGTATCGGTACTATACTATCGTCATTAAGCAGTGCTATATCGACAAAGTCAAGCGGTTTGCCTATATAATCTTGAACAATCATGGTTCCTAATGGAAATGAAGTTTGAGCTTTTACCCTGCCGCTGATACTTATACAGCCAAGCTCTGTCTGCCACCATGTGTCGGTAATTTCATACCCAAGCTCCAAGTACTTTTTTTTGGTCTCTATGGGCAGCTTCTCTCCTACCGTATATACTTGCTTTATATTGGTCTCATATTTTCTGAAAAACCGGTAAGCTATGTTAAGAAAACTCGGAGAAGTATAGATCACCTCAATATTCCACTCCCTGAACCTGCTCAGAGCCTTCATAAGCCTGAACCCGTTCATGTTCTTAACAATAAATAAGTTCAGGTCTGAAATAAGAGGCATGAATACTCCGTAATAAAATCCCGTAACCCATCCAAAATCAGCCGTACAAAGGTAGTTAGTCCCGGCTTTGATATCAAAGACCTTCTCAATAGAAATTTTCAGACCATTAAGGTCTTTTGCAGAGTGCGGAACCATCTTAGGCATTCCTGTAGTCCCCGAAGTAAAATGTATAAATGCCAGATCCGGCGTGGAGGTGATCACAACATCCTCTCGTGAAACAATAGGTATGTCGGAACTTAAAAGACTTTCAGCCTTTATTTCACGAATTTTATTAAGTTTGAAGCTTATACTGCGCCATGAAATAATATAATCCGGGTTAAGAAGCTCCAGCCTGGTTTTAAGAG
>JAKQPD010000115.1 GCA_029564935.1 Bacteroidota bacterium | reverse complement strand
ACTTCACGGTTTCCCTGTTCAAACATCGCAGTAACACCATTCTCAACAAAGAACTTCAGATTTGGCTGTAAAACATGAAGATTTGGAAAAGGACTTATGAGATTGCTGAACTGAATAACATAATCCCAGACTATAATATCTTTCGCGATTTTACTCCAGTCCCGTACATCTCTGACAAACGCAAGGCTGGTTTCGTCAGTTGCCTCTGCAAAAGGTCTGTCGCGCCGCATCTCAATACTGCAAAGCATAATGTTCACATTATCCCTCGGTCGCAAGGTCAGAGGAGCCTTCCTTCCATATTCATAAGCAAGTGTCGAGATAACTTTGTCGGGGAACTGATCAGCAACCTGGTTAACAAACCAGATTATTGACCCCGAAGGAGAGCCCTCCTTCTTGTCGAGGGCCTGACAATTTTCGCACATACAGTAATTCCTGTTGTCATTCTGGCTCACCGACCAGTAAAGAGCTTCAGGATTCCTGGCCATGTCCTTACGCAGGTTCTGAATTGTTATTTTCAATACTTCGGGATTCGTAAGGCAGAGCTGGGTGGGTATCCTTCGTCCGTCCCTCAGAGCATAATATTCCGGATGTTCCTTAAAGTAAATCTCGGGTGGGACAAGGTGATTGAAAGTATGTACCCACAATCCCCACGCGCTTCTTTCTCCGTCCGCATCGTGGCTCAACTTATGCCAATCGGCATATTCCTGGTCCCATGTTACCTTGTAATGAATTGTCCTGTATTTTATTGCAGGAACTTCCTTATCATTTAAAATCCCCACCTCAATTCTTTCCTTTTGAGGAATGATCTTTACTCCTGGCGCATACATCCGGCACCCCAGATATTTTTCAAGGAAAGTATAAACACCGTAAAGCGTTCCCTTTTTACTTCCTCCCGCTATTATCAGACGAAGGCTGTCGGTCTTAATAATAAATCCGTCCTCACCAAGCTCATTGAAGTTTATTTCAATGCCAAGCTTATCAAGACGTTCATTCTGGCCCAGAATGATCTCATACGGGCTTCCCTTCCCGCTTTTGTTTACTGAAATAACGGGAAGCGCTGCTTCTGATATCTGTAAGAGATGATCCTGGAGAACTTCTGCGGCTTTCAGTTCAGCAGAAGTGGCATAGGCAGGTAAAATGATCCTGTAACGGCTTTCGCCCCTGTCTGCAACAACAAGGTTATTGACAGCAGGCACCTGTTCTGCCTTCTTTACTTTCCTTTTCTGCGAAGAAACAGGCTGGATCGTAACAAGAATGAACGAAAGTACTAAAAGGGATGACCTTAAAAATAAGGATGATCTGCAAGTGGAATTTTCTGAAATGTTCATAGTAGTTTTATCTTTTGGGCTTTTTGGTTGATACTTGTATTGCAGCAGGCTCAGGAAGATATTCGAGGATAAAGGCAAGATCCTGACCTATATAATTTGCCCGGCCTCCTGTTATTCGCATGTAAGGAGGTCCGAATGAAATGGTCCCATCGGTACAGTTCATTTCCTTTTCATCAATGAAAACTCCTCTCCATGTATGATATATCCTGAGTTTGTATTTTCCGGTTTTAAGAGACGACACTGTTATCTTTTCTCCGGCCACATCGGAATCAGGGTTTACTATCCACCCGAATACCATCT
>JAKQPD010000113.1 GCA_029564935.1 Bacteroidota bacterium | reverse complement strand
GTACAACCCCTGGATTTTGCTTTTTTCAGAAGAGCTGTAAGATTATCATGTATCACCGGAACAAGTGCAGTCCCTCCGAAAACAACAATATCGGAATTAAAAAAGTCTTCATCAAGTTCTTCAGGCCTGTATTCCCATGCTGCTCCTATTGAGTTAATGAACATACGTTCTCCATGACCATTATCATATGATGGATCAGAGAGTACGACGGTGGAAGGTGTCCTGTTATCGATCAGCCTGTAATCTTTAAGTACAACAGGAGTTCTTTGAAGTGCAGAAAGGAGATATTTACCTATATCATCTTTCCCACCTCTCCCATAGAACCTTACCTCACACTTATCTTTTCCGGTAAGCTGAGCCAGGTTGATCAGTGAGACTATTGAAGGTCCTCCTATATTTATTTTATCATGTGATCTGTCTCCGGTTATCCGGTTCAGAATTTCAATAAAAGGCAGCCCGCAAAACCTTTCAAACTCTTCCTGGAAGACGAGTTTACCCGGGGTCAGCCCCCCATCACCACGTTTTACTGACAAATACGGCCGGATCACATCGCTGCTGAAATCAATTCCGTTATACAGGAGATCAACAAGGCAGCAACCGACACCGGAAACAATTATCTTTTTTTGCATAATAAAATCAAACTGAGTTTAACATTAGTGTATCTGTGCCCTTTGGCCACTGTAATTTAACGAATGCGGCTTAGCGCCGCTGTGCCTCTGTGCCGCTGAGCCTTTGCGCTTTTCAAAGATATTTCTCATAGTCGTTTACAAGAAGCCTGTAAGGTTTCACGTCTTCATCAATTTCCGGGAACCTGCCTATCTTATCATAGAACCTGTTATCTTTTGCATCGTCATTCACCAGGCTGACTTCTCCTATCAGGACTTTTCCTTTTCCCTTTTCACCATAAAATCTGTGATAAAGTCGTGATTTAAGGCATATACTCTGCCCTGGTTTCAGGATAAGGGGCTTGCCAGCTTCAACAGTTGTAAGAACACCGTCAATGCTTACTGTCACATGTCCGGGTGATAATTTGTCATCATCCGTTGCATTATAGAGTTCCATTACAAGATTCCCTCCTCCCCTGTTGATTATATCTTCGGTCTTTGCCCAGTGAAAATGCATTGGTGTCTCCTGCTCTTCATCAGCCACCATTATCTTTTCACAGTACATTTTGTCTTTCTTATCCCAGTTCCCGTTACGGATTGTAAAGAGAGATAACCCAACCCTGTTAAAATCCCCGCTTCCGAAGTCCGTAATATCCCAGCCAAGCTTATTATCAATGATCTCGTAACAGATATCATATTTACCTTTCCAGTCTTCCGGACTCCATGATGCCCAAACGGGAAGCATGAATTTATGTTCGGCAAAAAATTTCTCCAACCCTCTGATGATTGAGTTCACTTCACTTCTTTTCATAATTTATCTTTTAAGAATT
>JAKQPD010000100.1 GCA_029564935.1 Bacteroidota bacterium | reverse complement strand
GTAAATCCCATAAAACGGACTCAGCTGAATTGGAATTATTTCCCAGAAATGATCTGAGAGGCTTGAGACTTTTTTGGTTGAATAGGTGATTGTTATCCATTAGAATAAAAGTAATAAATAAAAAATGACTTAACCACCCCGGCCAGACAATTTTATTTCTGCAGGTTAGATGATTTCGTTGTCTGGCCACCCCTCCTTAAAAAAAGGAGGGGAAACTTATATATTTACAAACCAACTAATTAGAGTAGTTTTCATTACTAAAATTGACGACTATGCCCCACCTCCTGGGAGAATTGTCGGATCCGATTTTCCCTTTATATTACCGGCAAAGCCTTCCTTGCTTCTCTGTCCGGATCGTTTTTCAATTCAGATATATCATCCAAAACCATTACCTCTCCGCGTTCTGAAGAATATTTCGACCATGCAGGCAGGCTTCCACCGTTGGGATCTCCGGTTCGCATAAATTGAAGTAATGCATCGGACATTTTTTCTGACAGTTTTCTTGGTCTTGCTCCACCTCCGGTATGTGTGAGCATAAGGTCAGTATTATAAAACCAGAAGCAGATATCCACGCAATGAGCGGCTCTGGCCCTGTTGTCGAACAATGGCGGCTGCCAGCAGAACCAGGCAACATATACAGGTGCAGGCTGTTTAGACTTGGCATCTGCCAGAGAGACAACACCCTGTCGGCTGCTGCTGACCATTGACCATATCTCAACAGGCTTTTTATCAGGAAATACTTTAGCATAGGCATTTACAACCTCTGCCGCCTTATCTCCGAATCCACCGCTGAAACCTGATCTTGTCTTTACATTCTCAATTACCTTGTCAAGTGTAATATTCTCAAGCTCCGGACTGGTCCTGCTCGGAGATGATTCATTCATGGTCGAACATATAATCATAGGTATATCTGAGGCAACCGGAGTGGCTTCAGGATAATAAGGATGCTGGGGCAGAAATACTCCATCCACGACCGGATTAAATCCTCTTCTCATTCCTGATGGTCCGGGACCCGATTCCTGAGCCAGCTTTGATGCCGCCCGATTAGCTATCATAATATAATCCAGCCAGGGTATTTCCTGAAGCTTACTAATCTGGCCTGCAGAAAATCCTGCCTCCTTAAGAATATATGCACCCAGTTTTTCGGAATATTCCTTCTCCCCTGACCTGGTACCCGCACCGCTCAGCACCACAGCTTTATGGATAAGTCCTTTCGCCGAAGGCATGGCAGTCAGAGTTGTAACCTTAGCTCCTCCTCCGGACTGGCCGATTATGGTGACATTTCCCGGATCTCCTCCGAAATTCGGAATATTATCTCTTACCCATTCAAGGGAAGCGACAAGATCAAGCATTCCCACATTGCCGGAAGCTGAAAATTTCTCTCCACACACACCGGCAAGGTTAGTGAATCCGAGCGGACCAAGCCGGTGATTCACCGAGACAAAAACAATATCGCCTTTCTTTGCAAGATTCTCCCCGTGATAACCATCCTGCTCGATAGCGTTACCGTTGGTAAAACCGCCCCCGTGGAGCCAGACAATGACCGGCCTCTTTTTGCCGTCATTTATTGCCGGAGTCAATACATTCAGACGAAGACAGTCTTCGCTTACATCATCATAATTCCAGTGATCGATGAACGATGAATACACATTTGCATATCTCTTCTCCATTATCTGAGGAGCTGAATTGCCCCACCATACAGCGGGAAAGACATCTGTCCAGGGCTTGGGCTTTTGTGGCGGCATGAACCTGTTTTGACCCGAGGTATCTGCCCCGTAAGGAATCCCAAGGAAATAATAGATCCCTCTCAGCTGGTAACCTCTTACTTTTCCGTATTGAGTATCGGCGAGGGCGATATTCTCACCGATGAAGAGTACCGGACCATCACTTTCTTCAGGCTTAGGTCCGGGTGAAGCACAACCAGATGCAGATATTGCAGCTGTTCCGAGGGCAAGGCCGGTAGCGCCTGTGCCCATTGTTTTAAGGAAATTTCGTCTGTTGGAGTTCATGGGAGATTTTTCTGATTTATTAATACTATTCGTTTATAATAATTTTCTGCAAGTATGATAATTACCCTTTTTCTTATTTCCCTCCCGGTGATTTTTACGTCCCCCTTCTGTCATAGCCGTCGATTTAATGCGTTTGGGGGACTATCGTTTCCCCTCCTTTTAAAGGAGGGGAAACTTTTGTTCCCAACACTCCCTAATGTTTACGTCTATGACCTTAAAGATGGGAGCGTATTAATTTTATTTGATACTATTTACTTTAAAATATTACTTTTCTCTGCTTTTTCAATCTCAATCTTTGCATCCTCCGGAAGCAGGAAGCCTTCATTAACAAGTTCCTCTGCTGCTTTAACGACAGCTTTCAGATATCTCTCACGATCCCTGTATCGCTCTTTAACAGATAACCTCGGATCACCGGTAGTCTTCCGCTCTTCTTTTGTATTCTTAAAAGGGATGAACAATCCATTAAGAGAAGACAGATCGCCTTTGCCGAAACCTTCCCTCCTCAATGCCCAGCCGGTATAGGTTCCGACAGGTACCCGTATATTGATGCTTCTTATCCCGGCAATCTCATTGCCATCCTTATCAACCGCCGGGATGAGTGTTTTATAAATCTTTTCAGATATGGCTTTGGGAGGTTCTTTGCTCAGAATTCCCGATACATTCCGGTTATCATAACCGGGTCCATAATCAAGCAGAGGCAGTTCATTAACCTTCCCGTTATATGGAACATCCGGAATATCCGGCCAGCCGATATTTTCCCTGGCGGGAGAAACCAGTGTACCTGAAGCTATTGTCGGATAAGCACTTGAAGGCGGTTCTTTATCTTCAAGTATCCATTTTTCAAGAGCTACAAGCAATGCACGATGATATGGCGCATATGAGTTGGGATTAGTTCTGAATCCGCTGGTCTGATCGGCGGCATCCGCCGGCGAGTGCTGCGTTCCGGAAAACAGATAAATTCTGACATTATCCGGTATTGTTAAGTCTCTTGTACCATGAGAATCTGTCGTCGTGAGCGAAGCCCTCAACTGCCAGTATTCCGATGAACTCAATGTTTGCATAATCTTAGGACAGGTACCCGTTTCAATGCATTTTTCAAGAATACCTCCTGATATACCTGAAATTTCATCAGTTCCGCTTCCCCATGAAAACGGAGGATCATTTCCCGGGAATAAATGATCTTCGTGCTGTAATCCGCCACCTCCCGGCCTTCCAAACCTGACATTCAAAGCAATACGACGTGTGCCGACATGAGCATTTACACCATCAAAAACCTGTTTTCCATTTTCATCTTTATTGAAACCAAGAAACAGGAAAGTGCGGGCAAAATTACTGCACTGCGATACTCCCTGCATAATCGTTGCCTTTACAGGATTAACTGTCATTTCTCCGGTCATTACAGGATTCGGAAATCCCGAATTATCTTTTACCTCATTCCTTATGAAAGAGGTGAAATCGCGGATAGCAGCAAAACCAAGACCAAGTATCAGAGGATTCTTAGCTTCATAGATCAGCTCATAAATAAAACCCGGCTGAAATTCATCTTTGAGTGATATCTTTTTCTCATCAGGTACACCAGGAAAGCGTCTGATGTTGCAGTCTGAAAAAGCCCAGTCGTTGTTTGGAATTGAAATACGGTCATCAGATTCAAGAATCCTTCTTGTTAAAGAAAATCCCTTATTATCAATATTAACAGTTTCATAGCTATGATGAGAATTACCTGTAAAAAATCCATTTCCCAGATTGAGGGTTTTTGTTGAAGCATTAACCTGATATTCAGCCCGGTGGATACCTGCGACTTCCTCACCATTAATACCAGCATAAGGGACCCTCATCAGAAGGCGGTTATTTCCTTTGAGAACATCACCCTGCCAGGCACACCAGGCATAGATATATCCGCGGCTGAGCAAAACCGAATCAGCCGGGAAAGCATTGCCACGGTTTGGAAGACTCAGGAATAACAGGCCATTGCTTAAGGTCATATCGGAAGGGCGGATAATAATGTAATCGGAAATATATTCTACATTACCTGCCTTGTTCTTTGGAGCAAGATTTATATCCTGAATTACATTGTTAAGAGGGTCTGCCGGGTCCACTTCACCATAGATCTGGCCGGTTATCTTAATGTAAGAGCCTGCATTTCCAAAAGCCTTACCGTCCATGTAAGGTTCTGTCTTCATGACATAGAACCTTACAACACCAGCCTTTAAGGAATTGCAAAACAGGGCCAGGATCAGAAAGATCAGGAGATTATGACATTTAATGCAGACTTTTTTTTTCATTAACCACAAAGGCGCTCTAAGGATTACACAAAGGATACACAAAGGGAAAACATAATCCGAAATATATAAATTAAGACAATATCCGGATCATTTTATTCCAGTTACACCTGAAGTTTTCATAGCTGATACAGCTTCGGCAGGCGATTTTATTAACGTCCCGGATTTAAAAATAACTAATTTTACTTATGATTACAGGAAATAACGTACTGTATGATAATTAATCTACCAGTTAACTTATGGGGAATTCCTGGTAGAACTTCAAGAGCTTTATAACCTCAGTTAACATTTTGGTTTTCACAAATTTTTTCATTTCAACATCAATGAGCTCTCCAATACCATGCAGTAATGACCTGCCGGATGTTGATTCAAGTTTTTCAATGCATTTTCCGACATATTCCCGGAAATTCATCCCGGTTCTGAACTCAACAATAGTCTGATTTACCGGAGTCCGTCTGTTCATAAAAAACCAGCAATCAAATACATCACGGTTTGCCAGCTCTTTCCTGTCAGTTAATGCACATAATTTGTGAGCAAACATATCTTCCTGAACCATAACTTTCATATTTATTCCCAGAAAATTCTTTATTTCGTACCTGTCATTAAATGAACGTTTTGAAATTTCAACTTTCACTTTTCTTTCGCTCACCCCATAATCAAGCACGATAACCGGACCATAAAATTTTTTCGCTTCATCATATATTTTAGCATATTGAAGCAATATTCTGCGGACTCTCTTATAAATGAAATCCACCTTCTCCGGATCGGTCAGATTAAAGTCGAGATCCAGAGAAAGCCGGGGGAGATCATAAAAGAACATCAGTGAAGTACCTCCTTTAAAGCCAAGGTAATTAGCAAGTTCAATATCTGAATATATGTCTTTCAGAATTTGTACAAGGAAGAATTTATGTCTGTTTATATCTATCATTTTTCAGTATTTTATTTACTCGTTCTGCTAATGTTTCAGATTGATAAATGACTAACAGTTCTCTGATTATTTTTTTATCCAGCAAGCCCGGATTGTCAAAATAATATTTTGAATTTAAGTATATAACATCAAGGAAAGCTCTTTCAGGAGTTGCAATATTTACATGATTTGCCTGCCTGATTATACCTCTGGTATTAAGAAGTATATCATTTTTGACTTTGCGGTAAGTGAAGTCCAAATCGTTAACTCTGATGTTCCGGCACAGGTAGCTTACTCCTGTTATGCCAGGATCATATTGAAATATTATTCCGGATTTTTGCAGAATGTATTCCAGTGAAATATATGAAGGAGTGTAGATTCTGCAGGAGAGCTCAAGGGGATCATAGATCTCTTTCGCGTAAATCCCTTTTCTCGGGTTAAGAAGTTTCCCTGTTCTGACGTAGTAATTTAACTTATTATTCAGGGACAGAAAGTTAGATTCTCCTGTAATCTGAGCTATATCAATCAGTTTAAAGACAGTTCTCTTATCATTATAGATTGATCTGATAATATCTTTTTTAATATATTTTTGTGAACTAAACATATGAATTTTTCATGTTTTCAGTTCACAAATTTACAAAATTTCTATGATATAAGCAAACTGACCGATTTTAAAATTAATTTCTGAGCTCTCCGGCTACGTAGAGCTCAGAGCTCGGAGCGAAAAGATTCCTCATTTCGCCAAACCTTCGCAAACTCAGTTTTGGCTTCATTCGGAATGACACTACATTTTAGGTAAAGGGGGAGGGGAAGCCGGGGTGTTTTGAATAAAATTTGGTTCATGAAGAAAAATTACGGCAAAACACCCCGGCTTCCCCTCCCCCTCCTTCGTCAATACAGCTGTCATCCCGAGCGCCAGCGAGGGATCTCATCGTATTGAATATCAATTAATCATTGATATTGTATTTAGTAGGAAGTTTTGTGGATTTAAGTTTCCTCCCGCTTTCGCGGGAGGTGGCCAGACGCAGAAATCGTCGGACATGCAGAAATATAAATTGTCTGGCCGGAGTGGTTTATTAGATTCTTTTTTATTACTTTTTATCCGAACGGATACCAAACGCCACTATGACCTAAAAAGCCTCATACTTCTCAAATCAAATCTGAGAAATAACTCTGCTTCAGCTGAATCCGTTTTCAACCACCCCGGCCGGGAAAGAAGAATTGTAAACATTCCAGGGTCAGCAATCCCGGCCACCCCTCCTTGAAAAAAGGAGGGGAAACTTTTGTCTACAAAACTCCGTTAAATTGACGTCTATGCGCTTAAACGGGTGAAATCCAATATTCCCAGAAATTCTTAGGTTGCCGAATATGCCCTTCGGGTAGAAAGCTCAAACCTTGTTACTAAGGGTTTTTGTAATAACATCCATAATTTCTGACCGGTCCTTATCTGTCAGATTTGATCCGGAAGGCAGACACAGGCCGTTTTTGAAAAGCTCTTCGGAAGTGCCGTTTACATAAGCCGGACAGGATGAAAAAACAGGCTGTAGATGCATTGGTTTCCACAAGGGACGTGATTCAATATTTTCATTTTCAAGCGCAGCCTGCAGATCCTCCCTTGTTACTCCTGTTTCAGCTGGATCTAAAAGGATGGTTGTCAACCAGTAATTTGAGAAATATGATTTACCGGGTTCCTCCAGAAAGCTTATTCCTTTATATTTCAGGAGATGTTCTTTATAAAATAAGAAATTCTTCCTTCGTGCTTTTACTCTCTCATCAATAACCTCCATCTGTCCCAATCCGATCCCTGCCAGGACATTGCTCATCCGGTAGTTATATCCGATGTGACTATGCTGATAATGAGGAGCTTTATCTCTTGCCTGTGTTGCAAGAAATCTGGCTCTGTCGATTATTTCTTTATCATTTGAGATAAGTGCTCCACCTCCGGAAGTGGTTATAATCTTGTTACCGTTAAAAGACAAGATACCTGCTTTACCGAAAGTCCCGACCTGAGTTCCCCGGAATTTGCTTCCCAGGGCTTCGGCGGCATCTTCAATGACAGGTATTTCATATTTATTGGCAATTTCCATTATCCTTTCAATGTTGGCCGGCATGCCATATAAATGAACCACAATGATTGCTTTCACCTTCCGGCCTGAATTCCAGGATCTGCGGTCAATGATGGCTTTTTCAAGCAGATCAGGATCCATATTCCATGTATGAGGTTCACTGTCAATCAGAACCGGTATCGCACCTGTATAAACAATCGGATTTACTGTTGCTGAAAAGGTAAAGGATGATGCAATCACCTCATCTCCAGGTTTAATCCCCAGAATTATCAGAGCGAGATGAATAGCTGCCGTGCCTGAGCTGAGAGCAGCAGCATGTTTTATTCCGCAATAATCTGCAAGTGAATGTTCAAAAGCATCTACATTGGGACCCAGCGGTGCGACCCAGTTAGTATTAAAAGCATCGTTGACATATTTTAATTCGGTACCTCCCATATGCGGGGAGGACAGGTATATTCTTTTTTTATTCATTGATTTAAATTAAGCGCTGAAGAATTACAAGAATCCAATATACAATTTTAATAAAGAATCATTACTTTTTACGGTAAAGATTTGAACTGGTTGCGTTTTATCGTTATTATGGTCTGATTTTTGCGCTATATGGTGTTGGTTAGCTCGCAATAATATATCTTTGCGGAATAATGCAGGGTGCAGGGTGCAAGGAGCAGGGTGCAGCATATCAAATAGACTGTAGAATTTAGCTCTTGACTCCCAGCTCTCAGCACCCAGCACTTAGCCATCATGCGGGGTTGATTTGGTTTTGACAGCATGAGGGGTGGTATGTAAGCATGCAGGATGTGGTGACGCGTTCCTTAAACAGTGTTACAAAACAATAACTGGCGAATCTAATTACGCTCTCGCTGCTTAAGCGAATCAAGTAACTTAAGCTTAATCCCGGCACAGGTGTCGGGACGGGACGTCTCCCGGGCGGTCATGCCCTGATCCAACCCGACAAGGAGGCGCACGGAATCCGGGGCTGGTCTGAAGATTGTTCCGGTCGGAGGACGAGAAAAACAGGAAATAAGGATCTGTTAGGTTGTTCTGCAGCTGACAGATCACGAAAAACAAGCAGGACTAAGCATGTAGAAAGCGTATGGTCTCCATGTATGGACGCGGGTTCGACTCCCGCCAACTCCACCTTCGCCCTCCGTAGCCTTGGCGAAGGAGGGCTTTACGATAGAAAAATATTTCCATTCTGCACCAAGGCTCCTCCGGGCTACGGTGGACACAGTCCACCAAGTTTGTAATTTTACCAATAATTTCCTTCGCCCTCCGTAGCCTTCTTTGACCTCCGTAGCTTTAGCGGAGGAGGTAGCGAAGGAGGGCTTTTACATTTAAGAACAATTCTGCCGCCAAGGCTCCTCCAGGCTTACACCTCCGCTAAAGCTTCGGTGTAGAAACACGGTGGACAAAGTCCACTTGATTTTGTAATTTTCATTTAATATATAATGATTTTTGAGTAGATTTATTGAATAAATCAATTTAAAGATGTGGTTTGTTTATATTTTACAATGTTCAGATGGTTCACCATATATTGGTTGTACAAATGATATTGAAAGAAGAATACATGACCATAACAGCCATAAAATCCATTATACAAAAGACAAAACACCAGTCCATCTTAAAACATATATAGCCTTCAGTGATAAATATAAAGCATTCCTCTTCGAAAAATACCTCAAATCTGGATCAGGTATAGCATTCAGAAACCGACATTTGATATGATTAAAACCAAATCTTCAGGATATTGTCCAATCGTTTATAACGAAAATTCCTAATTTTGTATTGAATTATTGTTCAGTAACAGGTTTATCCGGAATACTGTTTATATGGATCAGCAGCAGAGAACCAGGTTATTAAAGCAGATAATGTGGGACTATAATATCCCCGTAGATGATATTGAAGCGCTTCTTTCAGGGACAAAGCAAAGAGCGGGGCACTATACCCGTAATACTCTTTTCAAAAAGATGCTTGAATCATATTCCTGGTACACGATCCTGGATTTTTTTTCACCAGAGGAAATAAAAGATCTTCTTACAACTGAAACCATAAAT
>JAKQPD010000098.1 GCA_029564935.1 Bacteroidota bacterium | reverse complement strand
CACAGATTTTCACGGTAAATAATCACGCGTATTTTAAGAATAGGTTGCTCCTTCAAAGATAAGATTTTTATTGCTTAGCACCGGGTATTTTTGTTTGTTGAACCTCTGCATCGTTTCCAGGATCAATGGGAGTTGTCGTTTCTTTTTCAACAGAACTTTTATTGCTTTTTCTCCTATTTCAATGTCTGCCCCGTTGAGGACAAATTTATCATACATTGTCTGTGCCGTGTTATTTGAATACCTGCCCAGTTCATTGGCAAACACGCGATAAAGGTTATGAGCCAGTATCGACATGGTCAGATCAAAATCGACTTTGATAACCATGGAGGAAGAAACCAGATTGAGATGAAAGAAATCAATCTGCTCAGAGATCGTTTTTTCAACCATCCGGCGACGGGTATATTTGCGGATTATTTGCTCTACATGCAGATCAGTATCGTTGGTAATGATAATAGCCGGTTTTATTTTCCCGTTGCCGGTAATGGTTATCTGCCGGATCTCTTTGTCATAACCTTTGATAAAGACCATTTCGTCAAACACTTTTAACATCCGTTGCTTGTTTCCGGCACATTCAACTCTTACAGTTTTCCATCCTGTTGCAGGAAGGTTGTCAATTCGCTCCAGTAAAAGCTTTCCCCTTCGGCGGATGGTTATAAATTTAACCTGACCATCATCAAGATTTCTAAGGTTCTCATAGTTGGTGAACTTGCTGTCAAAAACAATATATCTGAGTTTGTTCTCTTTATTTTTGTCCCCTTCCCGGTAAAAATCCAGGAATTCAAGAACCACTGCACTTTCATCATTTTGCATAACATCCGCGCTTCCATAATCGATCAGGCCACTATCGGGATCATGGGCAAGAACAGCCAGCATGCTGGCAAGGGCTTTCCCTCGCTTGCCTGACCAGTTGTTTTCCAGGTGGCTGTCATCACCCCAGTAGGGTATTGTGGTGAAATCAAGGTTGGCAGTATCCTCAAGCAATCCGTGACGAAGCCACAGCTGATGGAGCTTTTTAAGAAAACTGCGGTTCATTTCCGGTGTAACCCGGTCAGAATATGAAGTATACCAGGCGGTTTTTGGAAGCACATTTAATCCGGCAAATAAGCCCATTCCCCGGTCCATGCACCAGGTATCGTCCGAGGAATACCGACGGCGATTGGCCAACTTCAGGGCCAGAAACATCAAAATTCCTGCATTTGAACTCTTAAAGGTCTCAGAGACATAACTTAAGCGGATCGATTCTTCAGCTTCCACCTGAACTTTGTCCAACTGCTGCTTTGCAAGTTTAGAACGCCTTGGAAGACGGGAGAAGCCTTCGGAAGATAAAATGTTGTAAATGTTTTTTTCAGAAAGATTATGTCCCAGACCATCCAGAGCGACCTTAATTTCCGGAACAGAGTAATACTTCTTACGCATACTGATGATCACGGATTTAGCATCATTTGTCTCAGCGGAGACTTTTCGTCCCGGGGAGTTCTCGATAAAAAAGATACTATCGCGCGGATTCATGATGATCTTACGCCGAAAGGTAGTAACCAGCGAAGTAAAAGCCCGGTATGTGTAGCCATAACGCTGAGCAACCTGGTGGGCCGGAGCCTCGTCGATGTAGTACATACGGAGTGCTTCGTACTGTTTGTGGGCTACCGCCGTGGGCATTTCAAAGAATAATTTCAGATCCATAATACGGTCTATTATTACTGTGATAAATATATTATAATATCACTAAATAACAATAGCCGAACTCTATATATTTATTAACAATTTGAAATAAAATTGTTTAAAATGTTTTTAAGAAATATAATGAAATGATCTTAAAGCATTGATAGTTTAATAAATATTTTAATATGCCGTATTATAAAACGCGAATGAAGAAATTATCTTTACGTATGTTATTGTAAATCTGCTATTAGCAATTGAAAACTGACGAATAAAAAAAAGATTGATACGGTTAATTATTGACGTGAAAATTTGTGATAAAGTATGAATAAAGCGGCAGATCTCTTTATTGGGTGTTTACTCTCACCCGGGACTAATTTGTCCCTAATTTTAACATGTTACGAGTATAGGTCAGGTAACATTATGATAAGTAATACCACATCCCCCAACAATATCCGGCTTTACTAATGATTTATTTGAAATTCATTCCCGAATCAGTTATTTTTATGGGTAATAAACCTGAACATGATGATAAACCGGCGAAATTTCTTAAAAACTTCTTTAATGACTTCAGCAGGAGTCTTTATTGCTCCATCCGGATTTCCTGCTTACAAAGCTTCTTCTGATCCAGTTCAGAAACGCTATCCTGATCCTGCTATAATAAGCCTCGACAAGCGCTTCGATAAATACAGGCAATCAAATGCTGCAATTGAAAGGCTCTGGACCGGTGGCAGATGGACAGAAGGCCCTGTATGGTTCGGCGACGGAAGATATTTACTTTTCAGTGATATCCCTGAAAACAAAATCCTCCGCTGGACAGAGGAAACGGGAGAAGTAAGTGCATTCCGCAATCCTTCCAACTTTGCAAACGGGAATACGCGGGACCGGCAGGGACGCCTGATTACCTGCGAACATGACACACAGCGCCTTACACGAACTGAGCCTGACGGGAAAATTACAGTATTGGTCAACAGGTTCCGGGACAAAAAATTAAATGCCCCGAATGACGTTGTGGTCCACTCCGACGGCAGTATCTGGTTCACTGATCCCGGATATGGGATCCTTTCGGATTACGAGGGACATATTGATAAATTCGAACTGCCTGCCAACGTATATCGTTTAGACCCGCTAAATGGGAAGATTGAAATAGTGGCAGGTGATTTCCTGAGGCCAAACGGGCTATGTTTCTCCCCCGATGAGAAACTTCTGTACATTGTTGAAACAGGCCAGCCTGCAGATAAGCCTCATCCGATTAGAGTATTTGATGTTATCGACGGCACCAGACTTACAAACGGGAGGATGTTTTGTGATATGGGTAAGGGAGGATCGGATGGAATAAAATGTGATATTGATGGAAACTTATGGGCAGCAGCGGCATGGGGTGGCGAGGATTATGACGGAGTACATATCTTTGCACCTGATGGTAAACTGATTGGGAAAATTTACCTGCCGGAAGCCTGCTCAAACCTGTGCTTCGGAGGATTAAAACGTAACTGCTTATTCATGACTGCAAGCCAGTCACTGTATTCATTATATGTAAATACACAGGGAGCTCAGATACCATGAAATCTCTTTAAGGAATTTATCCGGGCAATCCTTCACGCGGGTAAACTTAATTTAAAAGTGTAATTATTAAACTTAATCCTATGATTCATTCATCTTATTCAAATGTACCCGGGACCATATTTAGATCAGGGAATCCCAATACCAAGGCCACTTTAAAATTCCTGTTGATATTTCTCGTTTTAATTCTTTTCTGTAACTGCAATTCCTACTCCGAATCGCCGGTTTTATCAGGGCAGGGAGACAGCATAAGAAAGACAATACCCTATACTTTACCATGGGATGATATGCCGGTAGATCTCTCTTTTGTATATGCCGGCGAGAAACCTGCAGGGAGGCATGGTTTCCTTAAAGTTGAAGGCGATCAGTTCATCTTCGAAGATGGTACCAAAGCAAAATTCTGGGGTACCTGCTTTAACAGCGCCCAATGCTTCCCATCGCATGAACACAGTACAAAAGTGGCAAAACGTCTCGCAAAGACCGGAGTTAACATTGTAAGATTTCACCAGATGGATGCAGAATGGTCAACTCCGAATATCTTCCAGTTTACAAAAGGTGAAAATAAACCAAATACACTGAGTTTTGATCCTGTAAGCATTGACAGACTGGATTACCTTATTCATTGCCTGAGACAGGAAGGCATTTATATCCATATGGACCTGTTGACATACAGAAGATTTAAAGAAGGAGACGGGCTTAAAGATGCATATCTCCTTGATGATGCTGCAAAACCCTATAGTACATATAACAAAAAATTGATCGATCTTCAGAAGAAATTCAATTATGATATATGGACCCATATTAATCCTTATACAGGCATGGCTTACAAGGATGATCCGGCAATTGTTCTGGTTGAGATCACCAATGAAGCGGATCTGTTCACTCAGAAACCTGTACTTGAGCCATACAGAAGTGAACTGGAAGATCGTTACAGAGCATGGGCAAAGAACAAAAAAATAAAAATCCCGGAGGGAAAAATAGATTTCACAAAGAATGAAAAAAACATTCTGCTGTTTTTCATCGATGTAACTCAGGATTATTACAGGGAAATGATTCAGCATATGAGGGAGACCGGGGTTAAAATACCGATAACCGGTACCAACTGGACCAGGGGTGTGGCTCATCTGTCTTCACAGCTGGTTACAGATTATACTGACAGTCACGCATATACGTCCGGTGACGGAGGTTGGAGAGATATTAACGGAAAGTTCGGTAATAAACCCAATATCGGAGGAACAAATAATATGTTGCCTTCACTGACGTTTAACCGTGTTTCAGGAAAGCCATTTTTTGTTTCGGAGTGGGATAATCCATGGCCAAATGAATGGAGAGCAGAAAGTTCCCTGCTGATGGCTGCGGTTGGATCTTTACAGGGGTGGGGAGGTTTTTCAATCCATACTTACCGCTATGGCCTCGATGAAGATGTTGATATGATCGGTAAGCCCATAACATCGCGTTCTATTGGCAACAGAGCTTATCGCGGTGGCGTTTTCGATACCTTCAATGATCCGGCCAAGTTCGGCCTTTTCTACCATGCTGCCCTCATCATGAGACGAGGTGATGTGAAACCATCCGGTAAAGTTACATACATCAGGATGGACGATATAACTGCAGGACCCAATATAAAGGCGTTACAACTATCTCCGGAACAAAACCGGACAGAGATGATAGTCCCCGGTGTTAAATCAGGTACCTCTTTTGTCAGCCCCGATACAGAGCTCGTTAAAACTGTAACCGGAGAAGTAATGTCTGATACACGTGAATTGTACAGAAACCTTAAAAAACAATTCGGCTGGATTGACAGCCCGGGAACCAAAGCAGTTTATGGTTTCGTCGGAAAAGAAGAAACAATATCTCTGTCAGATGTGAAAATAGACGTAAAAACCGATTTTGCAACCATAGCAATCAGTTCATTGACTGACGATCCAGTTAAAAGTTCCCCAAATATGCTTCTTACTGCCGTCGGCAGAGCCGATAATACAAATGCTGTTTATAATGAGGAGCGCAATATTCAGATTGACCCGGGACATGGTCCAATCCAGGTTGAGATAATAGAGGCAACTATTGAAATAGAGACAGATATACCAAATCTCAGGGTGTTTTCTGTTAATCCTCAGGGATTTATAATTGGATACATTCCATCCTCATATAAAGATGGTATCTTCAGGTTCGAAATAGGAAAAGAGTACCAGTCAATGTATTATCTGATACAAAGCCTTTAGTGGAAAATGAATGAAATAAATTCGAAAAATAGTATATAAACATGAGTGGTTTCCCCGCACAGTAGCCCTAGCCGTCAACTTAAAGAATATTTAAATCATAAAAACTGCTGTAATTATTTGGAATATAACAATATAAGTTTCCCATCCTTTTTAAGGAGGGGTGGCCAGACAACAAAATCATCTGACTTGCAAAAATTAAACTTGTCTGGTCAGGGTGGTTGATTCAATTTTTTCTTATTATTTTTATTCTTATGGAACAGACACCTTTTCAGCTGAAAAAGTTTGAAACCTCTCAGAACATATCTGAGAAATAACTCTATTTCAGATGAATCCGTTTTTAACCACCCCGGCCGGGAAAGCATAATTGTAAACATTTCAAAATCAGCAATCCCGGCCACCCCTCCTTATAAAAGGAGGGGAAACTTTAGACTCCAACCGCCTTAAGATGACGGCTATGCGCACAAGAGCGGACCATTTAAATTATATTATGATGAAAAATAATTATCAGATTCTGAGGAAGGCAATTCTGATCTTGTCTTTTGGATTGTTATGCAACCAGGGGATTCTCCTGGCAGATGAACTCCTTGTCGGGGTATCCTCAATTGATATCACACCACAACTCCCTGTGGCTCTTGACGGTCAGTTTCACCTCCGTATTGCGAAGACGATTGAAACACCCCTTACCGCAAATGTTATTGCGCTTGAATCAAAAAGCGACAGTTCTGCGGGTGACATTGCAATAATGGTTTCTGCCGATGTGGTAGGAATACCGGTGGATGCCTTAATGAAGATCCGCGAGCTTGTAAAAAGCAGTATCAGCGATCTGGATGTGAACAAGATCTTTATCAATGCGGTTCATACTCATACGGCTCCTGTACTTGTAAACAAAAACACATGGGGATATGCTATTCCGAAAGAAGGAGTTACACAGCCTGAAGAATATATGGAAATGTTTACAAACCGTATTGCAGAAGCCATAATAAAAGCATGGAATGACCGTAAGCCCGGCATAGTATCATGGGGATTGAGCCATGCGGCAATAGCCTACAGCAGGAGAACAGTTTATGCTGACGGCACGGCAGCTATGTATGGTAAAACAGACAGACCTGATTTCAGGAATATGGAAGGGATCGAGAATCATGATGTCAATACACTCTTTTTCTGGAATAAATCAGGTAAGCTGGTTGCAACAGCCGTGGATATTCCCTGTACCGCCCAGGAAGTTGAAGGCAGATCAGCTGTTAATGCCGATTATATTCACCCTGTAAGGGAAAGATTGAAAAAACGCTTTGGCCCTGACCTTGTTGTCCTTGGCTGGATAGGTGCTTCAGGCGATCA
This sequence comes from Bacteroidota bacterium, assembly GCA_029564935.1. GTDB lineage: Bacteria > Bacteroidota > Bacteroidia > Bacteroidales > VadinHA17 > LD21. The sequence continues at coordinate 12,376 of JAKQPD010000098.1, read as the reverse complement.
GTCACCAAGGCCATTGTACCGTCAGGCTGCTGAAGAGAGGATGATTAAGCTCCGTAATCTTGAAAGGATCGACGAAATAGCCAGACGTATCTGTATTGCTGTTGAGGAAGCTTACGAAACTGTCGAACAGGATCGCCATGAAGATGTTATACTTGTACATAGAGTTGAATCAATTACGCTTCCGTTAAGGATCGTGACAAAACAGGAATGCGATATTTCCAGGGATGAATTTGAAAAAGCTGATGCTCTGATCAAAGCAGATCCCAGGGCAGCTGATCAGCAGCTTGCCCGCAGGAACTGGAACCTGAGTGTGGTAGAAAGATATAACAGTCAGAAATCAAATAAAAACCAGACAATGCAATCGGAAATACATGTTTTGCGTCTGGGCGATATAGCAATCTGTACAAATGGATTTGAATTGTTTACAGATTACGGATTAAGGATTGAAGCTCAGAGCAAAGCTTTACAAACCTTCATTATTCAGCTTACCGGACCCGGGACATATCTTCCTACTGCAAAAGCAGTGGCAGGCGGAGGTTACAGCGCAGTTGCCCAAAGCAGTATAGTCGGACCTGATGGCGGCCAGATACTGGTTGATGAAACTGTCCGACTTATGAATGATATGTTTGTCCCGGCAAGCAGGTAACTATGATCCTTAAACATGCTGCCCTATGTACAAGGAAAGCCAGCCTCAGGATCACAGACCAGGGCAATTGCATGGTCTTTTTTTTGACTTATTTAATAGTGATTTGTTGATTTTGTGTGTCAGATATGCGCATCCTGCTCCAATAATTGCTCCGGCTACCACGTCAGAAGGATAATGGACCCCCAGACGCATTCGTGAATATGCAACTGTTCCAGCGAATGCAAATGATGGAATTATGACGTACCATTCAGGATAAGATATACTCAATGATGTGGCCGTTGCAAATGCGTTTGAGGTATGTCCCGAAGGAAATGAAGGCCCTGAACAACCTGTTTTTTTAATTATATCAGGATAAGTAGCAAAAGGACGTTCACGATTAACAGAATACTTTAAAGCATTTGTAACAGCAACATTCATAACTGTAGAAGCCATAATAACACAAGCATTCCTTATTACAGTCCTGTCATGTCTGATAAGTCCTGTAGTAGCAATTGCTGTGGGAGTCCCGATTACAAGATAAACATCCGCATCTGAAATAAACCTTAAAAAACCGTCCGAAGGCAAAGCTTTCTGTGAATAAACTGACCGAAGCAACTCTATGTCTGTACTCTGGGAATAAAGTCTGCATCCGGTAACTAAAAGTAAAATGATTATAAAGCGTTTGCACATTCTAACCTGTTTTATATTACACTTAAGGATTTTATTACAGTTCAAAGTAAACCATAAATCCCATTTTCAGACCGAACGATCCTCGCATATCCTTTACAATTACATCTTCCTGCACTTCACGTTTGTAACAAATCCATGAATAACCCGCCATGATATCAAATGTCACCCTGCTTCCAACCGGCAGTGCAACACCGGCTCCGCCTCCGAATGATGTCACAGCCCAGGTATATTTATTTTCTCCATGTGTGGTTACCGATTTCTGCATACTGGTCCCTATTCCCGCACTCACTTCAGCAAAAGGACAGATCTTTCCGACAGGGTAATAATATCTGACAAAAGGAACAGCGCTCAGGTGAAGGTGGGTATTCTTCTGTTCAAGGCTGCCTCCCAGGTCATATTTATTATATGAAACCAGCAGATTCAACCCTGCAGCAAGATTATCAATAATAAAATATCCTGCTGAGGGGATAAGGTTAAAACCAGTGGTTTTCGTACCCTCCGTTTCATCACCTGAGGGTGAAACAGATTTTGACCCTGAAAAACTCAGGTTGGCAAAATCGGAGTCAAAATTTTCCCTGTTCAGGGATGAAGCCATCCCGGTCATTATCCTGCCCTTTTCCATCTGTGCTATGGAAATGGCGACCGTGAAAGTACTGAAGATAAATAAGAAAAGTATTTTTTTCATGATAATTTAATTTTAACTGTTTCGGCGGAATTAGTTTTGCTCAGGATTAAGAAAAAAGATCATAAAGCCCATCTTCAGCAGAAAGGCGCCATTTTTAACACCATAGTCGGTGTCCTTATCCATATACCTGTTTCTGTTATAACCTGCCATAATATCGAAAGTAGCCCTTTCACCAACAGGTATGGCAAGTCCCAGACCACCGCCCAGTAAGATGATCCCATAAGTACCAACATTATCACCGCCGCTGCTGCCGGGTCCGGCTTCAAGCTTGTTTTTTTGTATTCCAAGTCCGGCATTCAGTTCGGCAAACGGATAACCCCAGGGAAAAAATTTGTAATATCTTACAAAAGGACAGGCAATTATTTCGGATACGATCTCCCTGTCACCTGAAGCAAGATCGACATTGCTATATGAAAGATAGACATCCAGACCTGTTGCAAGGTTTTTTGTAATAAACACCCCTGCCCTGGGGATAATATTAATGTTGAACCTCTTCTGGGTTTCTCCCGTTTCACCGGCCCAGGAAGACTTATAAGTTGTAAAGCTCATGTTGAATAGATCGGAGTTGTCCATGTTCAGGTTGAATGTGGATGCAGCTCCCAGAAATAGTTTTCCCTGCTCCGGCTGGCCGTTTACCGGCAGGAACAAAAAGAAACAGATCAGAAAGATCAAAGAAGTTAATTTTTTCATTAGCAATACATTTTACTGGTTAATTAATAAAGTAAGAAATAAACAATTTACTAAAACACTTAATTTTTAGATTATTCTTTATCAGGTTCTTCAGGAATGGTTAAAAGGAATATTTACATTTAAGACTAAAGTAAAAATCACAATCAGTGTAATCAGTCTTTTCATTGTATCCTGTCTTCTAATTATGGTTAATAAGGATATTTTGATAAAATTATGAAAGAGATTAATACAAGTCAAGTTTAAATTCAATCATTTTACTCACCTTACCTGAATCCTGAATATGTGATCACTTTCAGTGGACAAAAAGGCCTTTAATGAATCAAAAAGCAGAAGTCAAATTTATTCTCCCGTGAGATTAACATCCACTATGTCCATAAATACCTGCGCGGGCTTTTACTCAGAAATGTGCTATATTTACAATGAAGAGATAACAGGATAAATGGAAAACTGTGACCAGAAACCATTGCCTTCGACTCCGGAAGCTGACATAGAAACATTTGAAAAGCTTTATGAGAAATACTATGTATATCTCTGTATGGTTGCCCTGCATATTGTCAGGAACAGGGATGATGCAGAGGAAATTGTATCGGATGTTTTTGTAAAGTTGTGGAATTCAGCTGACAGGCTTAAAGAGATCAGATCAGTTAAGGCCTACCTTATAAGAGCGGTTCACAATGCCTCGCTGAATTATATTGAGCGTAACAGGAAATACGGACTTACCGAAAGCATACATGCCCGGGATATCAATATCCTGTCATGGGACGGAGATTATCCTCTTGGAAAGCTTTATGAAAAAGAGTTACTTGATGTAATTCGTAACTGTATCGAAAAGCTTCCGGATTCATGTCGTGAGATATTTCTCCTGAGCCGCGACACAGATCTGAAGTATATTGAAATATCTGACAGACTTGGCATTTCGGTAAACACTGTAAAAGCTCAGATGAAAATCGCTCTTGCCCGGATTCGTGAAACCGTCAGTAAATATATGAATATATGACCCTTAAAGCACTGACCTGTTTTTTTATTAAAATATAATCTGATCTCATTTAACCCTCAACTTAATTTTTACTGTCTTAAGGTTATGGAAAACGACGGATATAAAAAATCTTGCGAAGATTTGATTTACGGTTATCTTAGGAATGAACTGACTTCAGAAGAGACCTCCCGGCTCATAAGTTGGCTGGAACAGGATAAAAACAATAAGCAGTTATTTGATGAGATGTCGGAGTTGTGGATAACAACCAGGGCAGCTTCACCGAATCCTGGTTTCAATGCCCGGGAGGGTTTCAACAATTTCAGGAAAAAAATCAAAACCACATATAATCAAAAAGATAATAATATAAAAACAGCCTGGCTGAAAACTATTGTAAGGTACGCTGCAGTGATTTTACTTGCCTTCTCAGCAAGCGGAGCATTGTTTTATTTTATTGGCAGGAATAGTGCAGCCCCTGCAGTTCAGAGTATAAACAAACTTGTAGTACCGCTGGGTTCCAAAGCATGGTTTTCTTTATCTGACGGCACTGTAGTTACACTGAATGCCGGAAGCACTTTAAATGTCAGCCAGGATTACGGAGTCAATAACAGGATAGTCCGTCTCGATGGTGAGGGATATTTCAATATTGCAAAAGACAAGAATAATCCGTTTGTGGTTCAGACTCCTTTTCTGAATATCAGGGCGCTGGGAACAGAATTCAATATTAAGGCTTATTCAGCTGACAGAACGATCGAGACAACACTTGTCAGTGGTTCATTACAGATTGAGCCGGTTAAAGAAATAAACCAGGGGCAGATAACAGTACTTAAACCAAACCAGAAGCTTACCTTCTTTAAATCAGACTCGAGCTTCACAAGCGGATCTGAAATGAAAGAAAAAGAGGAAACAGCCCGGTCCGAAAATATAAAAAAGATCCGGACGGTGCCTGTAACACGTCTGGTAACGGAGAATGTTAACGTCGATCCCGTCACCTCATGGAAGGAGAATCGCTGGATCTTTGAACAGCAGAGCCTTTCCCAGATTGCAATCGACCTTGAAAGAAAATTTGATGTTCAGATAATCTTTGATTCGGAAAGACTTAAATCCTACAGGTTCACAGCTACAATACTGGCTGAACCAATTGAACAGGTACTTATGGCATTAAGCATGGCCGCACCTGTCACTTACAAGATCAGGGGAAGGGTTGTGACATTATCTGAGAATAAAGACTTTATTGAAATAAACAAAGATCTGTACAAAAAAAAATAATAATAACCCATTACTAATCTAAACCTTATGCCTATGGATGAACTCAGAAAATTCATTTAAACAAAGCGCAGGATGCTGTAACATCCCGCGCCAGGTTTTAGAAAGAATAACCAATGTAGATTCAGGCCCGAAAAACATTGGCATGTCAAACTTAAAACATTTTAAAATTATGAAAAAAAACCTTCAAAAACCTATTCCGGTCCCTTTCACCGGAATAAAAAAAATACTTCTTATCATGAAACTTACATTTGTTCTGGTTTTTTTCACTTTCCTTCAGGTTAGTGCCAATATTTACTCCCAGACTAACGTAACTCTCGATCTAAAGGACCAGTCTGTAAGGGATGTCCTTAAAATGATCGAAAATCAGACCGAGATCAGATTTTTCTACAGCGATGACCTCCTTGCCATGAATGATATGATTGATATACAGGCAGACAATAAGAATATTATTGCCGTACTTGATGATCTTTTCATATCATCTCCCCTTACATACAAGGCTTATGAAAACAACCTGATAGTAATAATGCCTAAGAGTCTGCTTCAGCAGAAAAGAATAACCGGTATTATTACCGACAGGTCAGGGTTACCTCTTCCGGGCGTAAATGTGCGTGCAACAGGAACAGCTGTAGGTGTCATATCCGGCAGTGATGGCAGATATTCAATTGAAGTACCTGCAGATGCAAAAACTCTTACATTTTCATTTGTAGGGATGGAAACCAGTGAGATTGTGATCGGGAACCAGACCCAGATAGATATCAGCATGACTGAATCGTCAATAGGACTTGAAGAAGTGGTCGTGGTTGGTTATGGCACTCAGAGGAAAAGCGATATTACCGGTTCTGTCGTTTCAGTTTCAAATGAACAGATTACAGAACGGCCTGTAAACAACGTATTCCAGGCTCTCCAGGGTAAAGCAGCAGGTGTAGATATTACAACTTCTCTCCGCCCCGGTACACTTGGAAGCATTTCAATCCGCGGCGCCCGTTCGCTTACCGCTTCAAACTCGCCTCTTTATGTTGTTGACGGTATTCCAATTCTGTCGAATTCCGGGATTGAAACACTTAACGAGCAGGATATAGAATCCATTGAGATTCTGAAAGACGCATCGGCAACAGCTATTTACGGTTCGAGAGGCGCCAACGGAGTTGTACTTGTAACAACAAAACGCGGTACCGACGGGCAGTTTCAGCTTAACTACTCGGGTGCTCTTACAAACGAACAGATGGTCTGGCGTTCTGGTTACATGGACGTTGCAGAATTCATGGAATTTTCGCGCTGGGGAGCATATTATGCATCATATGATGCAAAAACCGGCCAGTATTCAAGATTGCCGGGGAACACTCCAACCCTTGCCAACGATGGCACTATAAATTATTTTACAGCAGAACCTGTTGCATGGCAGAACATCCAGAAAGGATGGGCAGGCGGAACATGGAATCCCTCTCTGGTTGAAACATTCGACTGGCTGGGAGTGGTAACGCAGCCAAACTGGACCCAGGAACATACCCTCAGCGCGAGCGGTGGCACGAAAACAATGAAGGCTTACGGATCCCTGGGCTACCTCAACAATCAGGGTACAACAAAAGGCCAGGAATATCAGCGTTACACTATGAGGACCAACGTGGAACTGACTCCCAGGGAGTGGATTACATTCGGCACAGGTGTCAATGGATCATGGCAGTACCAGGATTACGGACAAAGCAGAACAGGGGGAAGTTCAAACGTGACAGCAGACCTGATCGCGGCTGCAGCAAGGATTGAACCTTATTCCCTTCCTTATGATGAAAATGGAAACCGTATCGTACATCCCGGGGGAAAGGCACGAGTGTGGAATGTTATAGACGAATGGAAATATTCGACCAACCAGCGTGAGACACTCCGTCTCCTTGGCAGCCTCTTTACAGAAATAAAACTCCTTAAAGGCCTCAGGTACCGTATAAATTTCGGCCCCGACTTCCGCTTCTACAGGAATGGCTATTATAATGACTCCAGATCAATTGTCAGGGAGCTCAGCGCTTCCAATGCCAGTGTCTCCAATACAAAGGACTTCTCGTATACTATCGATAACCTCCTTTACTACGACAATAAATTCGGAGCCCATACAATCGGAGTCACATTGCTTCAGACTGCATCGAAATGGACCAGTGAGTCATCAAGTATTTCCGGACAGGGTATACAATTCCCGACCCAGATGTGGTACAACCTCGGTTCCCTTACAAGTGCCCAGCTTTCAGCCTGGAGTTCCGACCTTACCGAACGCCAGCTCGAATCATATATGGCACGTGTAAATTACAATTACAACAACAAATACCTGCTGACATTATCAGGTCGCTGGGACGGCGCTTCACAACTTGCTGAAGGAAATAAGTGGGCTTTCTTCCCGAGCGCTGCCATAGCATGGCGTCTGGACCAGGAGAAATTCTTAGACGGTATTTCATGGATCGACCAGTTGAAGCTGCGCTTAGGCTTCGGTACTGTAGGTAACTCTGCGGTAGACCTTTACTCAACAAAAGGTGCTATCACACAGCTTACAGTACCGTTTGGAACAGGTACCGAATCAGGTTACACACTTACCAACACTGTTGCAAACCCGGCTCTTGGATGGGAAACTACAACCCAGTACAATCTTGCTGTCGATTTTTCCTTCCTCAAAGGACGGGTTAACGGGACAATCGAAGCTTACAAGTCATCAACTTCCGACCTTCTGTTAACTGTAGCCCTTCCAAGCGTTTCGGGCTATACCTCAACAATTGCAAATGTGGGTGAAACAAGCAACAGAGGTATCGACCTCACTGTCAATGCCACACTCTTGAATGTGCACGATTTCGTCTGGGATATAAATGCAACCGCCGCATGGCAGAGGGACCAGATAGAATCTCTGATGAACGGCAAGGAGGATATGGTTGCAAATAACTGGTTCATAGGTGAATCGATAGATATTATATATGATTATCAAAAGATTGGCATCTGGCAGGATACTCCAGGAGACCTGGAAGAGATCGCGAAGTTTAATGCCAACGGATCACAATTTGCACCAGGCAAAATAAAGATCAAAGATCAGAATGGCGACTATCGTATCGACGGAAACTACGACAGGGTTATCATAGGTAACACACGTCCGCGGTGGACACTGGGACTCACAAATACTTTCAGTTATAAAGGTATTGAGCTTTCAACCTTCCTTACCGGGCGCCTCAAATATATGGCTGGTGTGGGCGAAGGTCTCACTGGCATGTATGGCGACCAGCGCAAGCTCGATTACTGGACGCCCGATAATACCGATGCCGAATACCAGAGGCCTTTTATGAGCGAGGCAGGCGGCGACACTTATGCCTTCACCTATTATAAAGATGATTCATGGATCAAGATCAGAAACATCTCTCTGGGATACCAGTTGCCGGCAAACCTTCTGAGAAAGGTTAAGATAAACAGCCTGAGGGTCTTTGCACAGGTACAGAATGCCGGTATGCTCTGGTCCAATAATAACTTCAGGGATTCCGAATATAACACGCTTTATTTTAACCGCGGGTATGTATTCGGCATTAATGTGGGATTCTGAGGAAGTACTGATTTAATTTTTAATAATAAAGAAAATATACGATATGAATAAGTCAATAAAAACCATATTAGTGCTCTGGGCAGTTATCCTGCTTGTATCAGGTATCAGCTCATGCAAAAAGGATTTTCTCGACGAAGAGCTGAAGACCCAGAGAAACACCGATTACTTTAAAACTCCCGAGGGGATTGCAGACCTCGCCGATGGGTTGTACAACAACTACAGGAATTTTTTTATGAGCAGGGAGCAGTCAGTTTCCACTAACCAGTGCGGTACTGATGAATTCATTGTAGGGGGCGACCAGGCTCAACAGACCTGGAACGATTATAACTCCAACCTGGGTTCCATAGTTCCTAATGTTCCAACCAGTAATGTTACAAAAACATATGAGATATGGGACATGATGTACAAAGCGATCAGCGATGCCAACATGCTCCTTGCAAATGTCGATGCAGCTATAACTGATGTCAATAAAAACAAACTGTTTAAAGCCGAAGCTTCGTTCCTTCGCGCCCTCTCATATTTCAGGCTTGTACAACAATATGGCCCGGTTGTGTTGAAACTGGAGCCATCTGTAGGTGTTGAAAGGTTTTTTGTACGTGCAACGAAAGAGGATTGCGTTAACCAGATCATTGACGATTTCAAGACAGCATATGCCGGATTGCCTGTTGACGAAGCAGCGGAAGGAAAGCTCTACAAGACTGTAGCAGCCCACTTCCTGGCAAAAGCTCTCCTCTACAGGTGTTCTGAAATAAATGACGACTGGAACTCTTCGTACAAAACAGCGGACCTTGCAGAGATAATAACTCTGACGGACGAGGTAATTGCCCGTCATCCGCTTGCCACAAATTTTTCAGATATATTTGCTTACACTGAGCCTGACGGGCCAAACGAGAGACTTCCTGAAGTGATTTTTGCAGCACAGTTCTCCAGCACGACTACCGTTGCAAATGATGGGAACGGGAACTACAACCATCTTCTCTTTCTCTCGGTATATCAAACACTTACCGGTTTTGTACGTGATATAGCAGGCGGACGTGAGTACCAGAGATGCAGGACTAATGAATACGCTTACAGTGTGTTTGATTTGGAGAACGATTCACGCTTCTGGAAAAGTTTTAAGACCAAGGCAAACCTTAATAATATTTCAAACCTTGCAACGCTTAACGGAAAAGACCCGAATACGGGCACGGATGTGACTTATGCACAGGGCGACCTTGGACTGATTTACATAATCAATAAGGCTGGCGACACCAGGTTTACAGATCCCGCTGCCCCGGGAGGAACTCCTAAGGTAAAAAGTACACATAACGGGGTATATTTCAATAATCCTGTAACCGGGAAACCCACACCTCACGTTTATCCACGCTACCTTGCCGATGGCAGCGGCTTTCTGAAGTTACCGGTCAACGTCAGCAGGTTCCCTGCTCTCAGCAAATGGCTCGACGGATCACGTCCGGCAGTAGCCGCAACAGCAGGCCGCCGCGATGGAATATATGCAAGGGTAGCTGAGACATATCTCATTAAAGCTGAAGCTCTTATCCGCCAAAACAAATATGCTGATGCCATCACGGTTATGAATATCATCCGTGCACGCGCTCAGTTCAAGGATGGTGAAGTCAGGTCAGCATACAGGGATGGTGGCGCCGCTGTTCTTAAAAATTCAAATGCACCATTAAATAAAGACGGTGTATTGATAAATTCGTATTGCACTTCAAATTCATATTACGAATCACTCAATATTGCCCAGACAACAGCTGCCTCTGACATTACAACCGGGATCACGCCGGCTAACCTTCCGGCTGTAGACGAAGCCATTATAGCGACTCTCGGCTATACAACAGATTATGACAGGATGATGTGCTTCCTTCTCAACGAGCGTTCACGCGAGCTCTACGGTGAGCTTTTCCGCTGGGAAGACCTTGCACGAACCAAAACACTTATAAAGCGAGCCAAGACTTACAACGAAGGATCAGTAGCGGCTCTCCAGGATAAGCATTACCTGCGCCCGATACCGCAGACTTTCCTCGATGCTATTTATAATGAAGAGGGAAGAGCTCTGACAGCAGAGGAAAAAGCAGCAATGCAAAATCCAGGCTATTAACCCTGATTAACAGGTAAACCTGATTGATTGTTTGATAAGGAACAGAGGCATAACACGCCTCTGTTTCTGTTTTAGTCTGGTTCTCTGCCCATGTGGAAGTCAGAATTTTAAAATCAAAATGATCCTAACGGAAGTAAAGAGAATTCTGCACATGACTGCTATTCATTTTACCTGCTTTCTGAAGCAACTTATCTATATAATCTTGTGTAAAGTCATAGTATATAATCGGAGTTATAGTCGAACCATACGCCTCAGAAACAGCAGGTTCTGTAATCAGGTTACCAGTGTTTACCGAAACTTCCGGATAACCAAAATCAAAATATATTATATAGTTTCCCTTCTCCCAGAAAAATATCTTATCCCTTACCAGCCGGCCTTCCTGCCCCGGGAAATAAACATTGGATAGCTTCTTCTCCAACCAGTTATATTGTTCGCCAGGGCCAAGTAAGGTTGGTTTTCCATATTTTTCCGTATATAATTCAAATAATTTATTAACCACATCAAGGTCAACATTATATGAAAATTCAGGATCTCCGGGGTTTAACCTTGTGTGCAGAGTTAATTGAATACTGTTTAACCTTTGATCTATTATAAGACTCCCCCTCAGATTAACTTTTGCACAAAGTGAAGAACTAACTCCTGAAAAATCATAATAAAGGTTTTTCTGTGTGTTCCCAAACATATCCGCAGTTTCAAAATAGTATAACTCTCCGGTTTTTAGCAGAGAATCCTTTACACTATTTACTTTTAAATAATCCATATCAAGATAAAAACCAGAAAAACCAATTTCCCGGGCCTGATGTTTTGAATTGAATGATTTTGTATTACAGAATGTTAAGAAGTATGCCTGCATAATTATCAGAGCACATATAAGAATTTTGAATTTGTAACGGATCAATTTCATATTTAATTATTTGTTTGGTTTAATTGACCGGCAAAGTTAACAAGCTTTGTAATACTGTTTGCATATAATTGTTCCTGATAAATAATTAATAATTTTATCTTATTAAAGTCCGGATTGATGTATTAACTTTACTATTGATTGTATTCATCCATAAACCCAGAACTCTTATTATGAAACACAATTTACTTCTCAAAGAATTTCCCGGATTAATACCGGCCCTTTTCAGTGTTATGACAGTTTTCCTGCTTACCGGTTGCCAGGAGAAACAGCAAAAAGCCACACCTTTGGTTGATCTGCCCGGAAAATATGTTTTGACCTTTCAGGATGAATTCAATGGAGAGAAACTGGATACTATGGTATGGGGATTCCACAACCTGGGGAAACGACGTAGCGCTGTAAATTTAAAAGAAGCCTGCCTCCTGAACAGCAAGGGAGAACTTGAGATCCGGAACTGGACAGATATTTCAGGAAGTGATACTATTCATCATGCAGGCATGATCCAGACAAAGGAGAACTTTACTTTTGGCTATTATGAATCGCGCATAAAATTCAATATTGAATTGGGATCCTGGGGTGCCTTCTGGATTATGTATCATAATTTTCAGAAAGCTTATAGCGAGATCGATAATCCCAAAGAAGACGGTACTGAGATTGATATTATGGAATTTGTCCCGACAAACGGCCGTTATGGCTGTCATAATTTACACTGGAACGGTTATGGGGAATTTCATAAGAGTGCAGGAAGCGGGGAAAGGATGAATGGCAAACTGGAAGGTTATCACACCTACAGTCTGTTATGGACTGATGAAGGTTATATCTTTTATATAGACGGGGAAGAATCGTGGAGAACCGACAAAGGGATCTCCCATGCACCCGAATA
>JAKQPD010000096.1 GCA_029564935.1 Bacteroidota bacterium | reverse complement strand
AAAGGAGGTTATCATGCGTAAAGAAATTATTGCACTGGTAGTCGGGCTTTGTGGTCTGGGGTTTGCTGAAGAAATACCCGATGAGGTGGTGAGAGCCTGGATGGATGAAAATCGGGGTTTTGCTCAAAACCTCGGTCAGGTTGGTGATTTTGAAGGGAATCCGGTAAACAATGTCCTGTTTACGGCAAGAGATAATGGACTGGGCATCTTCATTACGGATCAGGGTGCCAGTTATGTTATTTACAAATCTGAAAGAACTCCTGAAGATGAAATCTCAGAATTGCCCCATTCCAAATCCCAAAGCGCCCAGCTTCACTCTGCCCGGATTGACCTTGAACTGGTAAATTCAAGGATTGAGACCGCAAATGTTGTGTATGAGGATGAGCTGCCGGGATACACGAACTACTATCTTCCCCAATGTCCTCAGGGTGCTTTGTTTGTTAAGACCTACCAAAAGGTAAGAATAAAAGAAGTTTATCCCGGGATTGACTGGGTCTGGAGATATGATGAAGGGAGACTTCATCATGAGTTTGAGGTTAGCGAGGATGCGGATATAAGCAAAATAAAATTCCGGGTGAAGTATGCGGATTTGGAGGTAAAAGATGGTAAAAAGCTTATCCTTTCAACACCCATCGGAAAAATAGAGGATGGAAATGTAATTGGTGATGAAGGAGAAAGTCCTGTTGAGGTTTGCTACGAAATAGCAGCAGATGGTCTAATTGGTTTTGATGTGAAGGCTTGGTCAAGGAAAGAGCGACTTATCATCGACCCCCCCTTATCCCTTTTATGGGGCACCTACTATGGTGGAAATTATGGTGACGTTAGCAATTCCATTACGACCGATGGTTCAGGGAATATCTTTGTAACCGGTAGGACTGGTTCAACAGATTTCCCGACCCAGAATCCTGGTGGCAGTACCTACTATCAGGGGACATATGCAGGAGGAAGTTGTGATGCCTTTATCTTGAAGTTTACCAATACCGGGGTTAGAGAATGGGCGACCTATTACGGCGGAAATGATTGGGACGAAGGCTTTTCCATTACGACCGATGGTTCAGCGAATATCTTGGTAACCGGTGTGACTTGGTCAACCGATTTCCCTACCCAGAATCCTGGTGGTAATGCCTATTATCAGGGGTCAAATGCCGGACATTTGGAAGCCTTTATCTTGAAGTTTACCAATACTGGTGTCAGAACGTGGGCGACCTATTACGGCGGCAAT
>JAKQPD010000085.1 GCA_029564935.1 Bacteroidota bacterium | reverse complement strand
TGTCAACAAGTTACCAGACAGTAAAAGCGGCCAGCCAAAATCCGGCAGATGCTTTGAGGATTGAATAAAGGAACTGACAGATCCCTGTTTATGTTTTAGGGCAGAATTCAAAAGGCACCATTTCTTTATTTTCATCATTTCCATGTCTTTCTTGATCCTATATTAGCTTATGCTGGTCAAAATCAGCATTGTATCTCATTGAAAACGACGATTCCGGTTGTATCTTTACCTGTGAAAACCTTGCTACCGGGAGAAAGCCCGGATTCTCAATGATGAGTAGGTTAAGCTCATCATTTTTGCAATAATTGAAAATGTCTATATAGAACTTCTTAAAAAACACTTAAATTTAAGGATATGAGAACATTAACCCGTATTGCATGGATTTCCGCCGGAATAGGAGTTATTTGTCTGATATTGGCTGCAATTTCATTGATACTTAAGACTTCCATAATTGAAATTGACGATATAAACTTCTTCAGGGCAGCCAACAGCTTTTTCCTTCTTACGATAGCATTGTTGTTATATCTTGATCTGAAAGTAAGAAGGAGAAGGATAACGTTTAACTGATTATTCCGTAAATAAGAATTACGGCACAGTAAGAGACATTTTTTAGTTTGTTTGTTCAGATTTATAGTTGCTGAACTTTATGGTTAGACCAGAAGCCCCCGGTGATGCGGGGGCTTTCTATTTTGGGAGGGTTTTCTTATATTTTATAAAGCGGCCACTGATTAATTCGTCAGTAATTGCATTATCTCTTCAAGTTTAGGAGAAAGGATTATTTCAGTTCTTCTGTTCTTTGCTCTTCCTGCAGCTGTCTCATTATCGGCTTTCGGGAAATATTCTCCCTTCCCTGATGCGGTAAGACGGGTAGGAGGAATCTCGTAATCCACCGATAATATTCTCACTATTGATGTGGCTCTTGCCACGCTCAGATCCCAGTTGTCTTTGTATACCGATGTCTTTATCGGTACATTATCCGTATGCCCTTCCACAAGGATATCAATATCAGGATTTTTACTAAGGACATCGGCGAGCAGTTTCAATGCTTCACGTCCTTTTGATTCAACTGTTGCACTGCCTGATTTGAACAGGAGAATATCCGACATCGAAACATATACTTTACCATTTTTGATTTCCACAGAAAGTTCATCGGGATTAAATCCAAGCAATGCGCTGTGCAGGATGTTATTAAGACGTTTGGTAATTGAATCCTGCCTGGCAATGATCTTCTGCATTTCTTTAAGTGCCTTTTCTCTTTCTGTGAGCAGTTCTTCCTTCATTTCAAGCTCATCGGACTTAGCTTTAAGAGCCATATTGAGCTGCTCGGTCTGCGAGATGCTCTTGTCGATAAGCTCATTGTATCTTTTCTTGAGATCCTCGCTGCTCATCATCAGGTCGTTAAACTGACCTGTAAGCTCCTTATTTTTATTGGTCATATCAGTCAGGTTGTTCTTCAGCAGGGCATTTTCATTTTCCTTTGATGCCAGGTCGGTACATAACCTGTCTCTTTCCCTGACAACCTGTTTCATATTCTTACTCCAGGTCAAAGGTGTTTTAAGGGGTCTTGGATCTCCGCACCTGTAAACCGGTGCACAGGAACTGAATACTATTATCAGTATTGCAGGAAATACCAGGTAACTCACTTTTTTCATTTCTTCTCAATTTAAGTTATTAAATGAATGACGTGATCATTTTTATGGTTTGAATCACCAAATATAGATTTTTCTTTTGATGATTACTCCTGAAAACTAATTGATTCTGATTAACCACTGTCAACTATTGCTTTATTCCTGTTTTACCATCCACCCGAAGCTCCACCGCCACCTGAAGATCCTCCACCACCGGAGAATCCTCCGCCTGAGCTGCCGGAACTCCATGAACCGCCCGCTCCTCCCGACGAAAATGTAAAGCCTCCGATTGTAGCCTTACCAGTGGTTTTAAAACAGGAGCCTGATTATCCGGGAAAAATCTGCTTTGCCAGGATTCCAAGGACAAGCCCTCCGATAATGCAAAGTCCGGACAGAGTAATTAATATTATTCCGGCTGCCAGGACCAGGCGTGACTGACTTTCTCTTACCTGGATAAAATACTTGTCAGGATCGACTCTCTTTGCAGGGGTCAGATCGATAAGTTTTTTCTCAGCTTTTGTAATTGAGGATCCTTCAGCAAGATTAAAAATATATCTCCCTTCCGGGGCATAAAAGCGGTAAAGCTCCATCCTGGCCGACCTGCCATCGTTTGAATTTGGCCTGAATATTGAATGTGTAAGTTGGATATTTTCACCGGTTGAAGCATTTGTTACTACCGGTTTATAATCGGCGACGGGAGCCTTCCTGAAGAAGGGGCCCTTATGCCAGACAGAGTAATAACCCCCGGCGGAGATATTAAACTCTGAAGACTTGAGGGAATAGGGGACCTCGTGAACAATCGTTCCTGAGAAAGTATTATGTATAAGCTTTATCGAGAAGATAAGCAGAATGATCCCGAAAGGGATTAAAGAAAAAAAGAGGATCTGCATCGTCATAGATCTTTTCAACTAATCCTGTTTTCATCAAAGTTATTTAATTCTTTATTCAACTGGAGATCAATTCACAAAAATTATAAAAAAATGATACATGCCGGGCATGTATCATTAAAAGCGGGGATATGATCAGGAAATATATTAATCTCCCGGATAATCCCAAATTATAATCAGGTATTTTATAATCCTGGTTGAAGCCTTGGAATTTCAATAGCCCTTGCTAATTTGGCCAGAAATCGCTGACGGACTTCTTCATCAGTCTCGTCAGTCCTTTTTTCGATCCAGGTGTATGGATCGATCCGTACATACTTTACGGCGTTTTTGATCTTATTAAGCTTCGGACTTTTCATATCACACTGAATTTATGGTTAAATACTGAATATTACTTTAAAATGCCTATTGAGCATAACCAAAATAATAGTTGTACTTAAAATCAAATCCATTCTCTCTAAGCCACCATCTTAGTGCCTTTGCTATTTTCCGGCGTTTGATCAGTACAATTCCTGTTGGTTCTGATGTTACCTTATAAATAACTTTCATGAAATTATGACTTTATTAACAAAGATAACCTGTAAATGTGCTCTCTACAAGCGGTATATGGCCGCGCAATGGGGAAATGCGACGATAATCAGGGTCGTTTGTCAATAAAACTATAAGGCTTATTTTCAGTAATCAGTCACCCGCGTGACTATATACGCTGTTCGTCAAAACAGACTGTCAGTTGACAAAGGAAACAGGAAAATAGACAAATTGAATGAATTTATGTATGTAAATTGCAGATAATCAGTGGGTAATAAAAGGAATGTAAGATAAGATTATCAACAGGTCATTTTGACCAGTTGACCGTATAAGAGGATAATTTTAAGCGGTAATCCTAATTTATTATAAGATAAGCAACTCCACAGATGCATGCAGTAAAAAAGCCGGCGATCAGATAAGTGATCAGAACAGCTACTATCATTACTGGTCTTGTTGCAGAGTCCTTTACCGATAATTCATTGTTTGATTCCATATTAAATAATTCAGATCAGTATCCGTTTTGCAGATAAACGAATCCTCGGAATTTGACAGCAAATATTATTGTTTCAGACAGTTTCGGTGACAAAAATAATATTTCCTGCGAATTCTTTTACCCGACACTTTCAAACATTTAACGGAAGTTTTCACCAAATGTTGTCTTTTTTGCAATATTTATTAACCGATCAGGTATTTGAAGTTAATATATTTTAAAAAAGGCACAATGGCGCAGAGGCAGGACGGAGCATTCTGTTAATATATTAGTAGTTAAATGCAAGCGGCGTTTTGTAAACATGACAAAAAATTCGGCCGGGATTTATTGACTTTTGATAAACTGTTGTGTAAATTGCATATAGATTGAGAATGTCAGATAAGAAAGTTAATGCCATAATTAAAGCTTATTACAATGAAAATCAAGCATGTAATCTTAAGACAGGTCGGCCCTCCGAAAACTGCTACTCCGGGGGGAGTCAGGCGTGGTCCGGGCGGAGTGACTGCAAAACCTCAGGGCTTTGAAACTGTAAAAATCGAATATGAAGAAATTACAGCTCCCAGGGCAGCAGTTATTGCCAGGAACAGTGAAATTGCTGCTGTTGCTCCTGTTCTGCCGATGAAACTTATTGCTCCTGTAACAACCGATAAAACTCCTGCAGCTTCAGAGACTGCCTGGGGAGTTAAGGCAGTAGGAGCAGATTCATCACCATTTAATGGCGATGGTATTATTGTTGCAGTGCTGGATACGGGCATTGATCCGGATCATCCTGCATTTAGTGGTATTAATCTGATCCGTAGAAATTTTACCACAGAATCCGATGATGATATTAACGGTCATGGAACTCATTGTGCCGGGACCATTTTCGGACGGGATGTAAGCGGCAAACGGATAGGTGTTGCAACCGGAGTTACAACTGCTCTTATAGGTAAGATACTGGGTGATGGAGGAGGAGGCAGTGATATTGTTCTTGAGGGTATTGAATGGGCACGGCAGAATGGTGCAAATGTTATCTCGATGTCAATCGGGATCGATTTCCCGGGTTATGTAAAAGACCTGCAGGATCAGGGAGTACCTGTGGATCTTGCCACTTCAATGGCTCTGGAAGGTTACAGGGCTAATGTTCATCTTTTTGAAAGTCTTGCTTCTATGATAAAAGCATTCGGATCATTTCGCCACCCCTGCCTTCTAATCGCTGCTGCCGGTAACGAGAGTAAACGTGATGTGAATGCCGACTACGAAATAGCAGTAAGTCCCCCGGCTGTGGCAGAAGGAATAGTCTCGGTCGCTGCATTGAAGAATGACCAGGGAGGTTTTTCAATAGCTCCTTTTTCAAACACGGGAGCCATTGTCTCTGCACCCGGAGTAATGATTCTGTCAGCAAAAAATGGCGGAGGTCTGGCGACAATGAGCGGAACAAGTATGGCAACTCCCCATGTGGCAGGCGTTGCAGCTTTATGGGCTCAGAAATTGAAAAATTCTCCGGCTTTTACATATACACAATTCATGAACAGCCTGATAAGCTCCGCAACAACTACCGGATTAAAAGCAGGATTTGACCCTTCAGATGTGGGATCGGGATTAATAAGAGCACCACAGGTCTGATCCCCCCGGGATAAAGGCTAATGCAGGAATGTAACATCACCGATCTTGTCGAAGTATTTACCATCGGCATACCGGCCTTTAACCTTCCATACATAAACACCCTGAACGGCAAGATTTCCGTTACCGAAATACCCGTCCCAGCCGGTGTTTATATCGTTGCTTTCAAATATCAGGACACCCCACCTGTTGAATATCTGTAAATTATATTCAATTACATTTTCGAAAAATGGTCTGAATACAAAATCCATCTCGGCATATATTCCTTCTTTCCATTTGCCTCCTGTCGGCCCTGTCTGGTTCCATTTAAAAACTGTCGGGAACTTTATATTTCCCGGTTTCCAGTCAACTATGACCGGTGTTGTCAGAACTGCTGAGTCGATGCAACCATCCTCTGAAGTTACCTTAAGACTGACAGTATAGCTGCCGGGTTCTTCATATTTATGCCAGGGATTTTCTTCGGTGGATGTTTTACCATCTCCGAACTTCCAGAGATATGAAAAATCATAGTGGCTGTAATTGTAAAAGACCACAATCTGTTCGTTATTAACTACATTGGTCGGATATGCATCGAATATAGCTGAAGGATTCCTCTTTACAGAAAGGGTACCATTATGGATTGATTCGCCGCTTATATTATTGACAATCAGCTTTACGATATAATTACCCGGGACGAAATATGTATGTATCGGATTTTCTTCATTTGAATAAATGCCATCGCCAAAATCCCATATATATCTTTCTCCGCGAAGGCTTGTATTTCTGAAATGTACAGTCAGTGGAGCACAGCCAGTACTGTCGGGTTCAAAATCAGCAAGTGGAAGCGAAGGCATCCGGACATGAATATGTATTGTATCCTTTGACCAGCATCCCCATCTGTCATGTATGGTCTCATATTCAATTATATGCGTACCTACGCCTGCTGAGTTCGGGTTGAATGAATTCCCTGAGACTCCGGTTCCCGACCATATCCCTCCTGAGGGTATTGCCGAAAGGGTTACTGGAGGGCCGTTAATGAACAATGTTCCGGGAGATTGGATGGTTATAACCGGAACAGGCATCACAGTTATGATCGTACTGTCGGAATCGCTGCAGTCGGTGTTAACTATATTATACTTTATTTTATGATTTCCAATCCCGGCCAGTACCGGGTTGAATGTATTGCCTCTTACCCCCGGCCCCGACCAGATCCCTCCCATATCATGTGCCGTTAAGGTTATTGCAGGGCTGTCGGCACATAATGTATCTACCGGTGTGATTGTTGCATCAGGTGTTGCAACTGTTATTATAGATTCATCCTGATCAGTACAACCGTTTTTGTCAATGATCCGGTAGGTTATCAGATGATTTCCGGAACCGGTCAGGGCGGGACTGAAAGTATTTCCCGAGACGCCGGGACCGGACCAGATACCGCCTGGTTCTCTTGATTCCAGTGTAATTACAGGATCGGAGGAACAAACGATTCCTTCAGTAAGGATCGTCGCATCCGGGACAGGTCCAACGGTTATGGTTGTTACGTCCGTATCGGTACATCCGGATGCACTTGTAATTGTATACTTGATAGTGTGATCACCGGGACCTGCGAGCTCAGGATCGAATGTATTGCCGGAAACTCCTGCACCTGACCAGGTGCCTCCCCCGTTTTTTGAGGTGAGAGTAACAGGATCCGCATTGGAACAGAGTGTATCCACAGGTGTTATAGTTGCATCGGGATAGGGGACTATAAGGATTATGGCTGTTGTTACAACCGGCGGATGGTCACCGTTTACAGGATCGCGCGGACGTCCCGGGATGTTGGGATCATCATATGGATTGCAATAGTTCCAGTTCCTTAACGTCACTTCGAAAAATTCACCGACTTTTTTATCATTATCAACATTTATCACGTCGGAATATACACCGGAACCTGTTACCGGACCTCTCAGTGTGATGACATCATCGGTATAGGGGAAAGTTCTGTTCCTTCCGTCTACCCTTATCGGGGTACCACTCATTGTATTTTTAGTTCCATAGATCCACTGTATCCACCTAGTATTTACATTGGGATTATCTTTTTCCTGGGGAGGAACACAATTGAACCTGGTAAGGTCCTGAAAACGAACATTTGCGCTGTTACCAAAGCAGATCGGGTAAATTTCGGGATTGATATGCATCTCACCGCCATTATGATCATCATTGTCCCAGACTGTAACTATCTGCTCCTGAGCTGAAGAAGTACAAAGTACGCCGTTGACCATCAGTGTTGCCTGCGGGTGATAATTACATTTATTTCCTGCCGAGGTATAAGTATTTGATGCTGTGGCTTCGAAAATCCCGGCAGCTACCCTTTTTGCCGGAACTGTTTCAACCCTGCCGTTATCCCAGTCAAAGCGGATACTTACATTTGTGCCGGCATCATTTACCCCCGTATAGCTAACACTCCATCTGGCAGTTACAGGAGAACATAATCTGTCGGGTGTTATATTATTGGCTTTGGAAATAATCGTACAATTCTGTCCGTGCATGATCAGGGATAATACGATACACAGTGTGCTTAAAAAACACTTTTTCATATACATGGGGACTTAGCACCCGGATATTTAATGATAGTCTCCCCATTTATACGGATAAAGCCTTATACGGTTGCCTGTTTTACCCTTTTTTACAGGATGTCCGTCAAAGACGGGCCAGGACTGTTCGTCCGGGGATGTGTTATTATCTAATTGAATAATAATAAGATATGACGCGATTTGATTTTTATTACATTGATTTAATTTTTTGCCTGTCAATTATATCTTTTTTTTGACGAAAATGGCGGTTGCTGCTGTAAGTTGCCGGAAATTTGGGGTATAACGATAGATTTTTGTGACAAAATGTTCTCTGAATTGTCTCATTTCCCCATATCTTGGGCATTGTCGGCTTGCTTTGTGGATGATGATTATTATTTTTACGATCATCGGAGACTTCGTTATGAGAACATTTTATCACATAACATCTGCAGAAACAGGAAAAGTAATACTCAGGTGCAGAAAAGTAGCTAAAGCACTGAGATGGTGGCTGCGTATGAACGGGCACCAGTATGACCACGGTTTTTTTATGAGCGATAATGATGTACTCGTCAGGCTGCCTGGAATTCGTGTGAAACAACCGGATACTCCTGTCGTTTGATACCGGCGCCTGAACTGAAGAATCTGTAGTTTGTCCGGACACAGGAGTTTAAGTAAAATTTCTTAAAGTGATTATTTATTCCGTTGCTTTTTTTAATTTTAGAGCACCGGATATCTGTTTTTAAAACAGGTTCTCCGGAGCAGTTCAGCTTATTAATAAATCCTGAAAATCTCTGACAATGAAACCAAAAACTGGCATTTCCCTCGGTCTTATGATGTTCCTTCAGTATTATATCTGGGGATCGTGGTATGTAACTATGGGAACATTCATGACAAAATTCCTGAATTCCACAGGCATCCAGATAGGAGCGGTATATTCAGCTCTTGCCATAGCAACGATGATCTCGCCGTTCTTTATCGGTATGATAGCCGACCGTTTTTTTGCAGCCCAGAAGGTAATGGGGATCCTTCATATTTTCGGTGGTATTTTACTGTTCCTTGCTGCCAGGGTTACTTCTAACACTACTTTTTATTGGGTGATACTACTCTATTCACTGGCATATATGCCTACTATCGGCCTTTCGAACAGCGTCGCTTTCCGTCAGATGAGCGATCCGGGCAAACAGTTCCCTCTGGTAAGGGTTTTCGGGACCGTCGGCTGGGTTATTTCGGGGTTTATGATAGCAATACTGGGTATTGAACAAACCCCGGGTACATTTAATATGGCAGCCATTGTATCATTGGCCCTTGGTCTGTACTGCTTTTTCCTGCCCGATACACCTCCGCTGGCAAAAACCCCTGCTACAGCCAAATCGGTAATGGGAATAGATGCTTTTATTCTTTTCCGCGATAAACCTTACCTAATATTCTTCATTGCAGCAATATTCGTATGTATTCCCCTTTCATTCTATTTCGGATTTGCAAATCTGTTCCTTAACCAGTCAGGAATGCAGAATGCCGCCGGGAAAATGGTCATGGGGCAGATCTCCGAAGCCCTTTTCATCCTTGCCATTCCCTTCCTTTTCAACAGGATTGGTGTAAAGAAGATGCTTCTCATCGGGATGACTGCATGGATCGCCAGGTATCTTTGCTTTGCCTTCGGAAATATGGGACCTAATGCATGGATGTTATATACAGGGATCATTCTTCATGGGGTGTGTTATGATTTCTTCTTCGTAACAGGATATATGTACACCGAGAAGAAATCAAACGACAGGATCAAAAGTGCATCACAGGGACTCTTCACATTTGTCACTTACGGGCTTGGGATGTTCATAGGGACATGGTTCTCTGGATTCGTAACCAGTTACTATACAGTTGATCAGGTGTACCAGTGGCAGAAAATATGGTATATCCCTGCATATATAGCAGTGGCAGTTCTTATATGTTTTATCTTTTTCTTTAAAGAGAAGAAGGAGATCGGGATCGCTAAATAATGTCAGAATGTTGATTTACCGGGAAAGAGAAAGGTGAACTTTGTACCTTTACCCTGATCGGAATCGACAGATATATCAATCTGGTGGAAATCTGCAATTGTTTTTGCAATTGCAAGCCCGATACCTGTACCTTCGCCACTTTCTTTGTTCCTCATCCTGAAACGTGAGAAAAGTAATTCTTTTTGTTCTCCGGTAAGCCCTTTCCCTGTATCGGAGATCATTACAGAAAAATCCTTGTTTTGCTTTCTGCTTTCTATGATTATCCGGCCACCTGCCGGTGTATTCCGGACGGAATTATTGACAATATTAAAAAACATCGAAAAGATGAGAGAGCGGTTCGCTTTCTCAATACTTATATCATCCTTAAACTCTTTGATCAACATTATTCCTGCATCTTCCGACAGGGGTTCGATCTCATCCGCAACTTCTTCAATTACCTCCTTTACAGAGAAAGAATCTTCACGGAGATACTGGTGGCTTTCAATTTTCGCTATCATGAGCAGTGAATTGATAAGACTCTGCAACCTGTGAAGTGTTTTGAGAGATTCCTCAATCCTGGCCTCAACATCATTGTCAAGGTCTTTAATGAGGAGAATGTTCTCAAGTTTGCTCCGCAGGACCGAAACAGGTGTAAGGAGCTCATGGGATATGTTTACGGTTATATCCTTTTCCTTTCTGAAAAGCTGGTTAATATTATCCATCAGCGCACAGAGTGTTTTATCAAGCTCTATAAAATCGGATGTATTGGTCCTGACCGGAGTCATATCGAAAAGAGCGGGATCAGAAACCAGTTTCAGCTTGTTCCTGATCTTCTCCAGTGGATCGAGAATGATCCTTGTATATTGATAATCGGCGATAAAGTTTATTAAGATTATCAGAATAAGAAATATCAGCATAACATTCCTGATATCCTTTCCTGTGTCAACAATGCTCTGAATACTTTTCCCAACGGCAAGAAGGTATTTCTGGTCGTCGACATCGAAAGAATAGTTTAGTACCCTGTAAACTATTTCCTCTCCGTCGATAAGTCTTGGGGATACCTCAATATAATTCAGGTCCTCAGCTGTATCTATTTTTTCAAGACTTATAAATTCCTCTTTCAGGATATTATAACTTCCGAATGCATTTGATGTATCGGAAATTATGAAAGGTTCTATTCCCGTTTCGGATATCAGGGAGATCATCCTCTCACGTTTTTCAATAAGATTAAAATCGACCTGCCTTAGGTTTATCCTTCCTATAATGAACGGCATCAGGATAATAAACAAGGCCATAACTATCAGTCTTGTCAGCAGATTGAACAGGGATAGTTTTGTCCTTAGTCTTATCATTGAATGCTGATATTCGTTATTCGGTAATACTTATCCTGTAGCCCACGCCTCTTACAGTTTCGAGCCATGGACTTGGAGCATGTGCATTAAGCTTTTTTCTCAGATTTTTTATATGGACATCAATGAAGTTGCTGTCATACTGATCGTCAAGGATATTTCCCCAGATATGTTCATAGAGCTGCTGGCGTGTAAGGACCTTGCCGTGATTGAGGACGAGATAATGAAGCAGGTCAAATTCCTTTTTTGTCAGATCAACCTCATTGTTGTCGCACGTCAGTTTACGGGCCTGAACCTTCATTTCGAAGCGGCCGAGGGAGATATCGGAATCACGGATATTGAATTTCCGCCTTGCAACGGCATTTATTCTTGATAACAATTCCACAAGTGCGAATGGTTTTGCCAGATAATCGTCCGCACCCAGATCCAGCCCTTTTACCTTATCTTCGACAGCTCCCCTTGCTGTGATAATGATGAAGGAAGCGTCACTGTTATTCCTGCGTGCTTCCCTGAGAAGGTCGAGCCCGTTATAATCAGGGAGCCCGATATCGAGAAGGATGAAATCATAAAGGTTGACGGCGATCTTTTCGGACGCTTCCCTTCCGGTCGATGCCGTTTCACAAAGGATATTCTCTGACCTCAGGAATCCGGCTATTTCGTGTGCCAGGCTCTTTTCGTCTTCAACAATAAGTACATTCATAGGGCAAATTTAGAAGATTCTGAAATACAGGCTCAGGGTAATGTAAAAACCCTTCGGACCGGTATATCCGGGATCATTAATTCCGGCGAGGACATAACCAGGCTCTGTTTCGACCGTAAATTTCCCCGAATTGAATGATACAGGAAGTCCCATATCAGCCTCCATAAAGCCAAAAGACCTGGAAACAACGGTAACCGGATCTGCCTGTCCGTATTTTCCTCCTTTTTTGTAAGGCGGGGATACTTTAACAACATCACCATTTAGTGTTTCGATCTTTGTTATTGTCCCAAGAAGTACTGTGACATAGGGATCAAAAGAGAACCATATTTTTTTCTCAGTAAATTCACGTGTCTGGAAATACCTCGAATTCCTGATCTGCAGATAACCGCTCTTTTCATCTGAAAGCAATATCCCCCCGGTGATTTTTGTATAGATTATCTTCCAGTCGAACCCCGGTGTCAGGTCAACATAATAAAATCCTTTGAAGAGTTCATCACGGAGAGAGGGAGTTACGTAGTACCCTGAAAAGCTTGATGAGATATCGAACCATGAATTAAAAACATGGCTGTAACTGACAGTACCGCTCGAGAAAGCCATTAAGGGTGAAAATGCTGAAAGGTGAAGGGTTGAAACCGAGACATATAATTCGCTGTTAAAACCATAGATCAGAGAAGCGTATCCGTAAGGCTGATTCCCTGAAAAAGTTGAACCGAGGTAGATGAAATTTGTTCCGTAGCCCAGAGCGCTGAAAAGGGAATGTTTTAAAACTTCATGATCTGCAGTATCTTTTACAGCGGCAAGGCTTATCTGATCTGACCGGGCATTTAACTTAACCGGGACAGTAAACAGGGTAATGCTTAAAATGATTATGAATATTATTTCATTATACCTGTCCATCCGGCTTTTTAAGATTTAACTGCCGCCTTTTTTGCCTGATCCTCCGGGTTTACCGACACCTTTGGGTATTCCTGATCCGGAAGGTCTTGTGATATTTGGCCTGGCTCCTTTCGACTTGCTGAGATCGGGCTTCGCACTCCTCACCTGTTTAACGGATTTACCGGAAGCGTTATTCCGGTTTGCCGCCCTTTGCTGGTTTGGATTATTTTGCTGGCCCTGATTCTTATCCTGTACTTTATTCTGGTTCTGATCCTGTACTTTCTCCGTCTTTTGAGTTGAACTCATAGTCAGACTAGTTGAATCAGGAATTGCAGTAACAGTCTGAGCTTTACTTAACACAGCTGTAAATGCCAGTAGTACAATGAAAACTGTTATTTTATTAAAGTACTTCATTTCACAATGTATTATTTGTCAGATCCTTTTACCTTCTCCTGTCGTATTCATAACATAATCAGAGACAAAGCTATTAATCAAAGATGAAGATTGGATGAACAAATAATATTATCGTTTG
>JAKQPD010000065.1 GCA_029564935.1 Bacteroidota bacterium | reverse complement strand
CTACCACTTGATTCCGCCCTTGTAATAATCATCGGTCAGGGCAAAATCATCACCCTCGACATAAATCTGGACAAACCACATCGCCGGATCAATGTCATCAGGACTCTCGATGCAATAGGCCAGCTTGACCATTTCAAACTCTGGGGAAACCCTGCGATAGCAGTAAACCATATCTTCCGGTTTTGCGTCAGGCTTGAGATCCTTGATAGTCAATTTCACGGTTTTCCCGTTTTTAATGGCTTCCAGTTTATCCTTATTCTCCGGCTTGTTGAAATAATCGTATGACAAATTGATTCGACTGCCTGTTCCATCAGCACCCAAAGACAGCAGGTCCATTAGAAATTCAGGCCATCCCAATTCCGTCAGCCCATGTGTGTGAGTAGGGAAAGCAGGCATATCCGCACTAGCCTCTATGATAAAGGGACACTCCGCTGTCTTCTTCCCGACTTTTAATTTCCCATCCGGCCCAAGGAATTCCGGGGGCATCTTATCCTTCGTTGTATAGAACTCATTCATAATGGTTTGGGGAGTTTGATCAGTAGCGAGAAGCTTTCCAATCAAAGGCATAAAGGTATGTCCTATGCCAAGATTTTGAATCAGAATCATTTTAAAAGTTTCTTTGTTGAGGAAGTAGTTGGTCACCTTCATACCCGAAAGCAACACAAGAATTCTTGTACCGGCATCAATATGAAAATGGTTGATAATGAGCTTGCCGTTAATATGGTTCAGTAGTTCATACAGCGCCAGAAGTTTCTCTGCCGGCATATCTGCATATCGCATGAACACTTGTGCCAAATTGTTTACTGTGTCATACGAGAATACGATTCCCATGTTGTAATTCCCGTATTCAAACATGGATAATCCTGAAATGATGTCATCCTCACGCTTTTCATCTAAAATCTTTAATCCGAGATCCTTGACGCACTGTTTCATATCATCAAAAATCTGTTTATCTCTTGATGTAAATTCTTCCATTTTAAAAATCTCTTTCTGTGAATTTCTTCACGTTTAATAGACTGCCAGCCAGGAAATGGCGATTCCGGGTTTCATGTTTTCGAGAATAAAAAAGGGGCGACTCCCTGGAGTCCACCCCTTGCTCATAATAAAACGCTTTGGATTAATTAGATCATCGTCAAATCAGCTCATATAAATTCCCCCTTTCTCAATAAACGCAGACTCCTGCGCTTTTTTATTCCAACGGTATCCCCTGCCGGATACGTTCCGCATTGATCCGCTGTTCCTGCTCCACAAAGAATCTTGTGTTGACAAGCTGCATGTTATAGGCGCCGTCATATCCGCAAAGATCACGGAACGTCAGGCCAAAGGTT
>JAKQPD010000042.1 GCA_029564935.1 Bacteroidota bacterium | reverse complement strand
TATGGACATAATCTGACGTGGGACGAAATGTTATGGCTTGCAAACTGGTGCTTTGTCCGGGGTCATAATCTGCTGATCCCGCATGCCTTCTATTATTCTGTCCGCGGACCAAGATTTGATGAACGTCCGCCCGATGTCGGGCCAAATGCCGCCTGGTGGCCTGATTATAAACCCTATGCTGATGCCTGTCGCAGATTAAGCTGGCTGAATACCGATTCACACCACATCTGTGACCTTGCTGTATTATGCGAAGCCACATGGCTGCCCGATAAGCCGGCAAAAGTCCTCTATCAGAATCAGCGCGATTTTAACTATCTTGAGATCCGGCACCTGTGGGAGGATGCAACCATAAGCTCAAAAGGAGTCCAGATTGGTGGTATGATATACAAAGCAGTTATTATTGACAGCCTTTCATATATTCATCCCAGGGCTATTCCGGTCCTGAAAAAACTTGCACGTCATAAACATCTTATTCTGAGAGATGACTCAAAGTTAACTTCCATGTGTCGCGGAGCTATTGTATACAGAACATCAGATGAACTGAAAGCGGCAATAAATAAAATAACCGAATCTGATATTCTTCTGACACCGGCATCAGAAAATATAAGGTACCGTCATGTTGAAAAATACGGCGAGCATTACTATATGCTCTTTAATGAGGAAAATTCAGAAGTATCAACAAAAATAAGTCTTCCGCTGAAAGGTACGCGGCAATGGATAAATCCGTTTAATGCTGAAACAAAAGTTGCGGGAGATAATGAATCAGTAAATTTCAAGCCTTATGAAATGAGAATATTAAGAATAAGCAAATAAAGAAATGAAAAGATACCTGAATTATTTATCCGGATTTATTTTTTTGCTGCTTTCATGCAGTAATATTCAAACACCCAATGGATTAATGGTTGAATTTATCCGTGATCCCGAAAGTGTAAAGATCATGGACATGAAACCTGAATTCACATGGTTAGTACCTTATTATGCCGGGAGTCAGACCGCATATGAAATACTTGTTTCAGCTGACAGAAAAAATATTGAAAAAGATATTGCGGATGTATGGAGCAGCAATAAGGTGGCCGGTTCTGTTTCATCAGAAATTGAATATGGCGGAAATGCTCTTTCTCCGGATAAAAGATATTTCTGGAAAGTCAGAATATGGGATAAGAATGACAAACCAGGCGGATTTTCGGAAATTCAATCATTTACAACAGGAAATCCGGAGGGTTATGCCACCACTGCAAACAAGTTCCTGACATCTCTCATAAAACCTTCAAAGATAGTCAGGCTGAAAGAAGATCATTATTTCATTGATTTCGGGAAAGATGCATTCGGAAAACTTTTACTCAATATCAATCCTGATAAAGCTGACACTCTGGTAATCCACCTGGGAGAAAAGCTTTCCGGAGAAAACCAGATCGACAGAAATCCCGGAGGCACAATCCGCTATTATAATATTAAACTGCCTGTAACGCCAGGAGTTAAAAGTTATACTACAGAACTTCCGCCTGATAAGAGAAATACTGGTTCCGCTGCAGTACACCTCCCCGATTCATTCGGTGTTGTGATCCCTTTCAGATATGCTGAAATTGAAAATTTCACAAATAAACTGAAGGATGAAAATATAATTCAAAAGACATGGAATTATTATTTCGAAGATGAAACCGGCAGTTTTACCTGTTCGGACACTATCCTGAACCAGGTCTGGGATATGTGCAAATACACAATGAAAGCCACATCATTTACCGGCATTTATATTGATGGCGACAGGGAAAGGATCCCCTATGAGGCGGATGCATATATAAATCAGCTTGGCCATTATTATACCGACAGGGAATACTCGATGGGAAGGGTCTCAGATGAGTATTTCATAAAACATCCTACCTGGCCCACCGAATGGATACTCCATACAGTACTGATGTTCTGGAACGACTATATGTTTACAGGAAATTCTGAATCGCTCGGAAATTATTATGAGGAGTTAAAACATAAAACCCTGATTTCTCTTGCCAGAGAAGACGGACTTATCTCTTCAAAAAATGTGACGGATGAAATCATGGCGAATATTGGCTTTTCAAATGTAAAGGAAAGAATCAGAGACATTGTTGACTGGCCTCCGGCCCAGAAAGATACCGGCTGGAAACTGGCCGGACCCGAGGGTGAAAGAGACGGCTATGACATGGTTGAAATAAATACAATGGTAAATGCATTTTATTACCGTAATCTGGTTCTGATGTCAAAAATTGCAGGTGTTCTGGGTAAAACAGACGATTCAGTTCTGTTTTACAATGAATCCGAAAGGGTCAGGGAAGTAATCAACACAAAACTCCTCGATAAGTCAAAGGGAATTTATATTGACGGGGAATCTTCAGCACATTCATCCCTTCATGCCAATATGATGCCACTGGCATTCGGACTTGTTCCGGAAGAGAACAAAAGGAGTGTGACCGATTTCATTAAATCGAGGGGAATGGCATGCAGTGTATACGGATCCCAATATCTTCTTGAAGGATTATACCAGGCAGGAGAAGCTGACTATGCTTTCAGCCTTCTTACGGCAACTCACGACAGGGGCTGGTATAATATGATTAAGAGCGGCTCGACAATTGCCATGGAAGCCTGGGATATGAAGTATAAGCCCAACTCCGACTGGAACCATGCCTGGGGGGCTGCCCCGGCAAATATTATTCCAGGATATATGTGGGGTATATCCCCCGCAGAACCTGGCTTTGCCAAAACCACAATACGCCCTCAGCTTGGCAATTTGTCAAACAGCAGAATTGAAGTCCCGACGATAAGAGGACAAATTGTTGCCGAATACAGTGATAAGGGAAGTTCACATGAATTTATAATAACCCTGCCGGCAAATATGACAGGTGATTTTATTCTATCCGGAGAAACAAATAAATTGAACTCAGGTTTAAATAAATTTGTATTTGAAAAATAATATTTATTCCCCTGATATGTAAACTAAAAATATAAATGCTTCAATTATATTTTAAGTGCTCTTTCTTCACTCTTTGTGCTCTTCGTGTGAACTTTGTGCTCTTTGTGTTTAAAAAAAAATACTCTATGAAAAAATATTTATCGCTTCTGACTATAATCGGAATTATGTATTCCGGATACGGATGCAATCAGGAATCCTCATCAGAAACACTTAAAGCTGATGTAATTATCTATGGCGGTACCTCCGCGGCAGTAACAACTGCCGTTCAGGTTGTGAGAATGGGAAGATCTGTCATTATTGTTTCTCCCGATAAACACCTGGGGGGTATGTCCTCCTCAGGCCTGGGATTTACCGATACCGGAAACAAAGAGGTTATCGGAGGATTAGCCAGGGAATTTTACCAGCTTGTTTATCAGCATTATGAGAAACCTGAATCCTGGAAATGGCAGCTTAGATCCGAATACGGCAATCGTGGTCAGGGTAGCCCTGCCATCGACGGGGAAAAACGTACAATGTGGATATTTGAACCCCACGTCGCAGAAGCAGCATTTGAAAAAATGATCGCAGACAATAAAATTACAGTTTACCGTGATGAATGGCTCGACAGGGAATCAGGTGTCATTAAAAAGAACGGAAAGATAATTTCAATACGTACCCTGAGCGGCAAAACCTATAAAGGAAAGGTCTTTATCGATGCAACTTATGAAGGCGACCTGATGGCAGCTTCCGGTGTCAGCTACCATATAGGAAGGGAAGCCAACAGTGTTTATGGAGAAACATGGAACGGCGTTCAGAAAGGTGTTTTTCATCACGGACATTATTTTAGATCAAACATAAGTCCGTATAAAATACCTGATGACCCTTCAAGCGGTCTCCTTCCCCGGATCTCTTCCGAAACACCGGGAGAAAACGGAAGCGGTGATAATAAGATCCAGGCATATTGCTACAGGCTATGCCTTACTCAGCATCCTGAAAATAAGGTTCCAATTACGAGACCTGAAGGTTATGACAGTACCCAGTATGAATTGTTTGCAAGAATTATGGCAACAGGGTGGAACGAATTCTTTGAAAAGTATGATGCGATACCAAACGTGAAGACTGATGTTAACAATCATGGCCCGTTCAGTACAGATAATATCGGAATGAACTATGATTATCCGGAAGCTTCTTATGAAAGAAGGAAGGAGATCCTGAAGGAACATATTACGTACCAGAAAGGATTCCTTTATTTTGCCTCAACAGATCCACGGTTGCCTGAATGGCTCAGAACCGAAATGAGTTCATGGGGATATTCAAAAGACGAATTTACCGATAACGGTTACTGGCCCTATAATATTTATGTAAGGGAAGCCCGCAGGATGCTGGGAGAATATGTGATGACCGAAAATGACGTACTTATTAAAAGGCCGGTCCCTGATCCTGTAGGAATGGGATCATATACATTGGATTCCCATAATATTCAGAGATATGTAACTCCCGAAGGATTTGTTCAGAATGAAGGCGATATCGGAGTGGGTGCACCCAAACCATATCAGATAAGCATGGGATCCCTCATTCCAAAAAAAGAGGAGTGTTCTAATCTTCTGGTACCGGTTTGTGTTTCCTGTTCCCATATTGCATACGGATCGATCAGGATGGAACCTGTATTTATGATCCTCGGGCAGAGCGCGGGAACAATAGCAGCACTGGCAATTGATAAAAACAAAAATATTCACGACCTGACATATCCCGAAATAAGTGAAAAGCTCCTGACCGACGGGCAAATACTTAATTATTGAATTAATGAACTTTAATATAAATATTATGAAAAAATCGACATTTATCATTGCGATACTGGTCACAAATTTGCTTGGCATTACCTTAAATGCACAGCCTAAAACAATTAAATTATGGCCTGAAGGCATTCCGGGTTCAATTACCGGTGGTGATTATAAGGAAGTCTCAACTGTTGAGAATGGAATAATAACACGATGGATAAAAGTTACCGATCCATCTCTGACTGTATTTCTGCCTCCGAAGGAAAAAGCCACGGGAACTGCCGTATTAATTTGTCCCGGAGGCGGTTACGGAGCCCTTGCATTTAACCACGAAGGCAATGATATTGCAAAATGGCTGAATGATAACGGCATAGCAGGGATCATTTTAAAATACAGGCTCCCATCCGACCTTATAATGAAGGATAAATCAATCGGCCCCTTACAGGATGCACAGGAAGCAATGCGGACAATAAGGAGAAATGCGGCTTCATGGAATATCAATCCTTCAAAAATAGGTGTTATCGGCTTCTCGGCAGGAGGACATCTGGCTTCCACACTGTCAACTCATTTCGATGATATGGTTTATGAAGTAAAAGACAACACAAGCGCACGGCCGGACTTCTCAATTCTGATGTATCCGGTAATCACCATGGATGCATCGTTTACACATATGGGTTCCAGAAAAAACCTCATTGGCGATAATCCCTCTGAAGAAGCTGTCAGACATTTTTCAAATGAACTCCAGATAAACGAAAAGACCCCTCCTGCATTCCTGGTACACTCCGCTGATGACAAAGCAGTACCGATCAAAAACAGCATTACCTATTATGAGGCTTTGTCGAAATTATCTATTCCTTCTGAACTTCATATTTTCCAGAAAGGCGGGCATGGTTACGGGCTGGCCATTGGTAAAGATACACAGTCGTCATGGCCAGGATTATGCATGAAATGGCTCAAAGCCTCCGGATTTTAAAAGCTTATTAATGAAAATCACAGTCCTTTTAAAAACCTGCCTTATATGTACTGTAATTTTAATTATTACATCCTGTGATCAAACAAAAACTAAGCCTTCCGATTATGTTAATCCCTTTATCGGAACTCAATATTTCGGACATACATTCCCGGGAGCCTCACTGCCATATGCAATGGTGCATGTAAGTCCGGATTGCAACACCACAGGCTGGACATATGCAGCAGGCTATGCATGGCAGGATAACACTATTATGGGTTTCAGCCATACACATTTCAGCGGTGTGGGAATGACAAGCGGCGGGGATATTCTTTTTCAGCCGACTGTCGGCCAGAGGCTTCAGACACTTGCCGGATCGCGGGACAATCCCGATGAAGGTTACAGGTCACGATTTGATCATTCGGATGAGATTGCTTCACCCGGCTATTATTCTGTAAGGTTAAAAGATTACAATGTTAAAGTCGAACTGACAACAACAAAAAGAACTGCTTTCCACCGCTATACCTTCCCGGAAACGAAAAATGCAAATATAATCATAGACCTTGGACATCAGATAGGCTCTGCCCGGGCTACTGAGATGTCTCAAATATCAATAATTAACGATACCAGGGTTGAAGGCTTTAAAAGCACACCTGCAGGAAAGGTTTACTTCTGTGCTGAATTCAATAAGCCATTTCTATATTATGGCACCTTTGATGCTGAACGAAGGACACCGGAATCTGATGGCGGTATATTTCCATACAAAAGCGGCGAAAAAGGAGAAAAGATCGGAGCATTTATAAATTATAAGAC
This sequence comes from Bacteroidota bacterium, assembly GCA_029564935.1. Taxonomy (GTDB): domain Bacteria; phylum Bacteroidota; class Bacteroidia; order Bacteroidales; family VadinHA17; genus LD21. The sequence goes on along the minus strand of JAKQPD010000042.1, from coordinate 435 downwards.
ATCTGACAATGAAGAGATACTCGTAAAAGTCGCGCTGTCATATACGGGAATTGAAGGGGCGAGGAAGAACCTTGAGGCTGAAATAACCGACTGGGATTTTGACAGGGTCAGGACTGAAGCTGAAAACACATGGAACAATGAATTATCCCGGATAGAAATAAAGGGCGCCACTGAGGAACAACAGGAAATTTTTTATACCTCTCTCTACCACTCTCTTGTCGCACAATACATCGGCCAGGATGTTGACGGGAAATATTTCGGGATGGATGGTAATGTGCATGTAGCTGAAGGATATGATTTTTATCCCTCCTTTTCATGCTGGGATACTTACAGAACTCAGCATCCGCTTCTGACAATAATCGGATCCCGACATGTAAACGATTTCCTTAAATCAATTGAAGCTAAAATAAGGGATTTCGGCTGGCTTCCGGCACA
>JAKQPD010000041.1 GCA_029564935.1 Bacteroidota bacterium | reverse complement strand
GTGCAGTCTTTCGTGAGGTTCATACCTATGAACAGGGGGCTTTATAAATTTGAGGATAAAGAGTATATCGAAGAGGACTTTTACTATGTCGATTCGACACTGTTTGACATTTTTACATATAAAATCATCAAAGGTGAAGTGCAGTCAGCTGTAAAAGATCCCGGCAAAATAGTTCTTACTGAAACAGCAGCAGGGAGATATTTCGGTGAAAATGATCCTGTTGGTAAAACACTTACTTCCGGCACGGCAACTTTTGAAGTTACAGGTGTTATTGAAGATGTGCCTTTCATTTCCCATTTCAGATTTGAGGGTGTAACGGCAAGGAATAATCTGCCAAAGCAACTTGGTTCATGGGGAAATTTCGGAGTTTTTACATATCTCCTTCTGCCCCGTGATCTTGATGTTAAAGTATTTGAAACAAAGATGCAGGGAATGTATGATGCCCATATGAAAACTATTTTCGAACCTGTACATACAGCTCCGCGCAAGAGTTGTGGGAGTAATGGCTGATTATCACCAGACAGGAATGTATAATGAGATTGAATCTCTTCTTCTTGCCTACCGTGAAAGGAACAATATTATGTACATCAGGCTTGACGGGAAGAACGTTGAAAAGACGATTGCTTTTATTGAGACTAAATGGAAGGAGGTTCTTCCTGATCAGCCTTTTTCATATACCTTTCTTAAAGAAAGCCTGAATGAGCAGTTTGAGGCTGATGAAAAACGTGGTTTTATATTTACACTTTTCACAATTCTAGCAATTCTTATTGCTTGTCTGGGGTTATTCGGACTTGCATCATATATGGTCGAACAAAGGACCAGAGAAATAGGGATCAGAAAGGTTTTCGGAGCCAATGAGGGTATAATTGTCAGGCTGATCTCGAAAGATTTCCTGATACTGATAGCAATATCAATTTTAATTGCAGTTCCGCTTGCATATTATATAATGAGCAACTGGCTGGAAAATTATGTTTACAGGACCAACATCGGTCTGATCCTCATAATACTGGCAGCTCTTCTTACCCTGGTCATTACATTTCTGACTATAGGATATAAAGCTTATCAGGCGTCCGTTATGAATCCGGCAAATTCAATTAAAACAGAATAGGACTTTTATCGAAACCGGTGATGTCTATTCCTCCACAATTACAACACCCCAGGGATCGATCACAATTTTATCTCCTTTCTTTATGGTGGCATTTGAAAAGAGGTTGATCCCTTTTGAACTATTATATACAACAGATGCATTTTTACCGGAATAATTGAGGTAATACCGTATGGTCTTATCCTGGTCGTTTGTTCCGTACCTGATGACTATCGGGTAAACGATACGATTCTCTTTGCCCGTCAATCCGGTTTCAACAGCTTTACGGGTTATAATTGCAGACTGAATTTCATCAGACACAAGGCAACCCTCATAGGTAAGGCTTCCTTTGCCAAACCTGTTTTCAGTAATGGCTGGATATTTTCCAAAGAAAGGATCATCATAAAACGCAAGTGGTTTAGCCGTTTCAGGTACAATGAACTCAATCCAGGTTTTTACATTATTATTCTGTCCTGCTTTAAACGGATCATCTTTCAGGGAGATTATTGAAGCGCTTGAAAATTCCTGATACCAGAATCCGCATGCCTCACGCAGTGGGCCGGGCGCTCTTACATGCCGGACAACATTGTTTTCATCACAGAAGCCGCTTTTTACCGACATTATTACATGTCCGCCATTTTTTACAAAGTCCGAGATCTTCTGCAGCAGTTCGTCGCTGGCTACATAAAGAGGTGGGACGAGTAACAGCTCATATCCAGTGAAATCAGCATTTTCTGCAAGAACAAAATCAACTCCTATGTTCTGTCTGAAAGCAGCCCTGTGCATCTGCCGGAGGACTTCCATATATGCATTTCCGTCCTTTATTGGCATATAACTGAGGCCGAAGTCGGATGTTCTGCTGTACAATATTGCAGCCCTGTTTTTTATCTTGAGATTAACCAGCTTTGGGCCTATTATCTGTAATTCATGGGCAGTCTTGCTGAACTCATTATAAAACCTGTTGGTCTCCATATCATGACCGATCACACCTTTCCAGTATGTTTCCTGTCCGTAATGTATTGAATGCCAGTGCCAGTATTCAACCATATTTGCACCACCAGCCAGGTGTGAATAAACGAAGAGCCTTGCCTGACCGTCAAACGGAGGATACTGACCCCGGGGATCCCATCCTGTCGTCTGTGCATTAGTTTCAGTAATGAGATGATTGTTTTTTTTAACACTCCTGTAGAAGTCGTCAGCCCACATAACATCTTCTCCCCTTGCATTATTCTGGCTCCCATGATATATGTTTAGTGATGGCATATCAAGCTTGCGTGAGGCAGCCAGCTGATCGAGAGTGGTAAGCGACGGCATAAAACAATGGGTTATGAATTGATCAGGTCTTTTATTTTCTGAAACAATTTCAGCCTGCCAGGTGAGGTAGTCGGCAACAACCTTTTGCCCGTACATATCCCATTCAAGCTTATAAGATGGGTTTGTAATATTTTGCCTGGGAGGAAATTCATCCCAGTCATTGAGAGTCATCCCCCAGTAATTCAATCCCCAAAGTTTATTCAGAGTATCGGTTGTCTTGTATTTATTTTTAAGATAATCGACAAATCCTCTGAAATAATCATAATTAGCAGCGCCGTAAGTGCCTGTTTCGTTGTCGACCTGGAAACCGATGATTGCAGGGTGTTTTGCATAATGTTCCATCAGTTTTCTGATGATCCGTTCACTGTAAAACAGATAGGTTGGATTGGTTATATCGAAATTCTGCCTTATTCCGTAACTGCTCTTTGTGCCGTTAAGTCTTTCCACGAAAAGTTCAGGGTGTTTGAGAGCCATCCATGCAGGTATCGAATATGTCGGTGTTCCAAGAATCACTTTTATTCCGGCTTTATGCAAACGGTCTATGATCCTGTCCATCCATTCAAATTCAAATCTTCCTTCCTGAGGTTCAAAGAGGCTCCAGGTCGATTCCCCGACGCGAACAACACTCAGTCCGGCGTCCTGCATCATTTTAACGTCGGTTTCAAGCCTGTCAACAGGCATATATTCGTGGTAATAGGCAGCGCCATAGAGAATAGTCCTGAATTTGTCTGGCTGACTGTAAGCCGCTGATATACAAAAGGTAGTGATGATAAACAGAATGGTTCTTTTCATTATATCATTATATCTATTGGTTAATTATGCTCCAAATCCTTCCCGCGATAATCCTACTTAATCACAAAATTTCCTTTCAGTTCTTCGCTGTCTTTATAACCGTAGCGTACAGCTTTAGTGCGGATATTGTAATTTCCTGGTTTCAGATGTAAAGGACCTGAATAGAGCAGCCACCGCGGATTTTCTTTTTCTTCGAAGGTATAAACTATAGATGCACCATGAGTGGGGCAATAAAAGCCAAGCGTCATAGGTGAAGAATAATTACCACCTGTGCGATGGTTTTTTGAATGTCGTTCTTCAGGTGCATTGATTATAAAATATGGCATATCCGTCACCGGTTGTTTCATCCCCGGCCACATCTGTTCTATCATTTCATTTTCATTCATGTGTCCCAGATCACCCGTCTCTAGGGTCCACTGGTTATGGCGTTTTCTCAGATCATCAAGTATTGGTTTAAGTTTCGGGTCATTTACGAGGTTATTTATCTGGAAGGGATCAGCCTTCACGTCATACAGCTCTTCAGGAGGACGTGAATATGACATCCATGCTTTCTGTGGTCCGGTTAGCTTATCTTCGGCATCGAGCCTGAGCATCTCCTGAAATATAGGCATATTGCTAAGGTATGGGACCCATATCGGAAATGGTTCATTAGGATAGTAATTCCTTATATAAAGATAATCTCTGGTACGTACTGATCTGATCATATCATAAGATTCATCAACCCTGTCGCGGGCCGCAAAGACTGCATCACGCTGTTCTCCCTGCTGTGTTCCGAGAAAAGGAACTCCCTGCATATGTGCCGGAACAGGAATCCCTGCAAGGGAAAGTACTGTTGGTCCGAAATCTATTGAACTGATCAGCCGGTCGTCCACTTTCCCGGCATTTGATTTGTCCGGCCATTTAATTATAAGCGGTATATTCAGACCGGAATCATAAAGCCATCTTTTACCTCTGGGCAAACCATCACCATGATCGCCCCAGAAGAAGATTATCGTATTATTCAGTTCCCCTTCTCTTTCAAGTTCGGTAAGCAAAGCTCCAACCACCGAATCGAGCCTGGCAATATTATCATACATTTTGGCCAGATTCTTTCTTATGATCTCATTATCGGGGAAATATGGCGGGACTTTTATTTTCTTCAGATCTGTTTTTACATTTGAAATATTCCAGTTCTGACTTTCATGTGTTCCTGTCCAGTTAAATACGGCAAAGAACGGCCGGCTTTTATCCGGCCGGTTTTTATAGTGCGCTTTATTGTTACATTCGTCCCAGATGCTTGCAGGTACATTATTCCCGGCGAACTGGTAATCGGTTTTAGCATTATTGGTGCAATAATAGCCTGCGGTACGCATATACTCGGTAAATGTTTTGACATAATGAGGAGGGACTGCCGTGAACTGTATTGGATTATCAGCAGAACGCCTGTATGATGTTGTCCTCATATGCATACAACCTATTGAAGTCTGGTACATCCCAGTAATTATACCGGCTCTGCATGGGGCGCTTATTGCAGCTGTTGTGAAAACATTTGTAAACCGGATCCCCTGGGATGCCAGTTTATCGATATTCGGGGTTCGTGCGGTTTCGTCGCCGTAACAGCCCAGATGGGGACTCATGTCCTCAGTTGAGATCCAAAGAATGTTTGGCTGCTTCTGAGGTTTCTGGCCGGCAGCGTTGGCACATAAAAGTGCAGCTGCACTCATTCCTATAAAATGTTTAAGGGTAATCATTTACACATTTTTATTTATTTTACGAATCCTGCTTTACGGCGATTGGTACCGGGAGCTCCCGTGAGGTCATCTCCCAGATCCTGCCGTGCTTTTTCTGCAAGTTTTTCAAGTTCATTGACTTTTTCAGGATAAACTTCAGCGACATCGTACCATTCACCCGGGTCACGTCTGAGGTCGTACAGCCGGACAGCTTCAATTTTTTCAGTTCCTGTAGCTCCGGGCCACCCTCCGTTACCCGGTTTATTTCCCCTGTATGTCCTTCCGCTGTGTGGTAATATCAGCTTCCAGTAATCTTTCTGTACAGCTTCAAGGCTGTTAACCTGGTAATAATAATAAAATTCCCTGCGGGGAGTTGAATTCTTGTCGCCCCTCATCAGAGGCAGGATACTGATGCCGTCAATTTTCTTATCGGGAAGCGGAGCTCCGGTTATTTCAGCAAGGGTTGGGAGTATATCCATTGCACAGGCAAGTTTGTTACATATCACTCCTTCAGGGATCACTCCGGGCCACCTCATAATACAGGGAACACGCTGGCCTCCCTCCCAGCTTGTACCTTTTCCTTCCCGAAGACCGCCTGTCGTACCGGCATGATCCCCGAAATTAAGCCAGGGGCCGTTGTCACTCGTAAAAATAACCAGAGTATTATCCTCGAGATTGTTCTTCCTGAGAGCGTTTAATATCTCTCCGACTGACCAGTCAACTTCCATCATAACATCACCATACATCCCCTGCCTGCTCTTGCCGCGGAATTTTTCCGAAACGCCAAGCGGTATATGAACCATAGAATGTGGTATATAGAGAAAGAAATGCCTGTTCCTGTTCTCTTCGATAAATGCAACAGCCTTCTCAGTGTAGGTCGTTGTGAGTTTATCCTGGTCTGAAAGTGTTTTTACTTCTGCGACTTTTTCATTCCCCTCGATAAGCGGCAGTACAGGGTATTTCATCAGCCTGTGGGTAGTGTCCTTAAGGTGAATCGGTACGCCATCGAAATCGACAGGCCACATATCATTTGAATATGGGATGCCGAAGTAATAATCGAATCCATGTTGCAATGGCAGGAATTCCCGGTGATGTCCCAGATGCCATTTACCTATTGCACCGGTCCTGTATCCCTTTACTTTGAGCATTTCTGCTATTGTAGTCTCTTCGGGATTTATTCCGTTCTGTGCCCAGGGCATAAGAGCTCCGGAGAAACCAACCCTGTTCGGATAACAACCGGTCAAAAGTCCGGCCCTTGAAGCGCTGCTGACGGCCTGGGGGCAATAATACCATGTAAATTGCATTCCCTGGTTTGCCAGTCTGTTCAGATTCGGGGTATCGTACTGGTTTGCACCTGTTCTTCCGATATCGCCATATCCCATATCATCCATGAGGATAAAAATAATATTGGGAGTACTGGTTTTAAGAGCTGCAGTTTGCTGTGCCGTTCCTTGAAGTGCAGTGAGTGAAGCAACACCAATACCAAGCAAAGGTTTGAAGTCGATCATGATCAGTTTGTTTTTTTTGTTACAGTAGAGTAGAGCGGGAAGGTGAATATTGTCCCCTTCCCGCTCTACTCTACTGTCCCTCTGTGTAAATTTCTTCAATTTCTATAATTTCCGGTTTTAATCTTCTCCAGCAGATCCGTTAATTCATTATATTTTTCAATATTTTCAGCGGCAACATTATTCTTTTCTCCCAGATCGGTTTTAAGATTATATAACTGCGGGACAGTATCATTACCTGTTTCAATGTTAGTATTGACATTAAGTCTGGGTCCCGGTCCCGGTTCGATGATCTTCCAGTCGCCCCTGATCAGGGAAAGTCTTCCGTTTGATGAATGTTCCACAAGCCATTCACGTCCTGTTAAGGATTTTCCGGTTAATGTATTTAGTTCATCGAAGCTGTCGGGGCCGGCATCGGGGGGCATAGCCTGGCCTGTCAGTTTTGCGAATGATGCCATCAGGTCTATCTGGCTGAAAAGAGCGTCAGTAGTACCATGTTTTATTTTTCCCGGCCATCTTACAATGAACGCAACACGTGTACCGCCGTCAAAAGCGCTGTACTTTCCACCTCTCAGCGGACCGGCGGGTTTATGATCTCCAAGCTTTTCAACAGCATCATCCTTATAGCCATCGTCAACAACCGGGCCATTGTCGCTGGTGACTATTATCATTGTTTTATCAGAAAGGCCAAGGTCATTAACAGCTTTTACGATCTCTCCGACTGACCAGTCAAATTCAAGGATTGCATCACCTCTGGGGCCCATTGTGCTTTTTCCTGCAAATCTTGGATGAGGTAAACGAGGGACGTGGATGTCGTGAGTTGCAAAATAAAGAAAGAAAGGGCTGTTCCTGTTCTTTTTAATAAAGTCAACAGCTTTACCGGTTATTACGTCAGCTATATCTTCATCGATCCAGAGTGCGGATTTACCTCCGCTCATATAACCGATCCGGCTTACTCCGTTAACTATTGTCATATCATGGCCGTGACTCGGATGCATTTTAAGGAGTTCGGGGTGGTCTTTCCCGGTTGGTTCAGACAATAATGGTTCGGAAAAACTTACTGTTATCGGATCATTGGGATCCAGTCCCACCACCCTTCTGTTTTCGACAAAAACACATGGCACCCGGTCGCCCGTGGCAGGAATCAGAAAATTATAATCGAAACCTATATCCATTGGTCCCGACATTATTTCTCCGTTCCAGTCTGCACCACCGGCAGGTCCGAGTCCGAGATGCCATTTCCCGACAACTCCGGTAACATATCCGGCATTCTTAAAAATTGAAGCAATAGTTATTCTTCCCGGTGTTATTATAGCCGGAGCATCACCTGTGGCAATACCGGTACCTTTTCTGCGCCAGGCATATTCACCCGTGAGCAATGAATAGCGCGAAGGGGTGCTTGTCGCTGAAGTACAATGTGCATTCGTAAATAGTAATCCCTCTCCGGCAAGCCGGTCAATATTTGGAGTTGAGATACTTGTTGCACCATAACAACTTATATCTCCATAGCCAAGATCATCTGCGTTGATGATAATAATATTGGGTCGTTCGGGGGTTGGGTTACAGCTGATGCCTGCAGCAGCGAGAGATATTAACCCCATTGAATTCCGGGCAAATCTTAAGTTACCTTTGAAATTGTTCATTTTTCGTATGTGAATTGAAAATTCTCTGATGTCTGGTGAGCTTCTTTCATAATTTCTTCCATCCTTCTGACAATATCGGGATTTGATGAGGCTACATTTTTAATTTCACCAATATCGGAGGACAGATCATAAAGTTCAGTTGCACTCTGTGGAGTTTTGTTTATATTGAGTTTAACAGCTTTCCAGTTACCCATTCTGACTGCCATCTTCCCGCCCTGTTCATGGAATTCCCAAAAGAGATATTCATGTTCTTTTTGTTTGCCTTTTCCAAGAAGTGTCGGCAGGAAAGAGATTCCGTCTGTGTTTTCCGGATAGTCTGCACCAGTAATTTCGGCAAGGGTAGGCATTATGTCCCAGAATGCCGAAATATGGTCAGTGCGGGAACCTTCTTTTATTCTGTCCGGCCATTTGACAAGCATGGGAGTGCGTATGCCTCCCTCATACATATCGCGTTTGTAGCCTCTTAGTTCACCGTTGCTGTTAAAGTAGTCAGGATCTGCTCCGCCTTCAAGATGTGGTCCGTTATCAGATGCAAAGAAAACTATAGTATTATCTTCAATTTCAAGTTCGTCAATTTTTGCCAGGATCGCACCGACATTATCATCGAGTTGTTTTATCATGGCTGCAAAAGCTGCATGGCCTTCAGGCTGGGAACCGTATGGTCCAAGCCTGAAATCAGGACCGGAATCTGTTCCCTTAAAGGATTTCTCGGGCTCGAATTTTCCTCTGAACATTTTCATATATTCCTCTTTTGCAAAGAGTTCGGCATGGGGGATCGTTGTCGGATAGAATAAAAAGAATGGTTTGTTGCTGTTCTTTTCAATGAACCTGATGGCTGCCTGATGAATAACGTCAGCACTGTAAGCTCCGGTTTTTCCGCTGTCATTTTCATGAAGTATGACTTTTTCATGATTGTTCCATAGATGGCCGGGATAATAATTATGGGCAAGGCTCTGGCAGTTATAACCAAAGAACTCATCTATACCCTGTTTATTCGGATCTCCTTCCGTATCAATATATCCCAGTCCCCATTTTCCAAAAGCACCTGTTGTATATCCTTTAGATTTGAGCAATTCTGCCATAGTATATGAGTCAGCCGGCAGAGGCCATTGTCCTTCCGGTTCCCATCCCCTGTTTCCCCTTATGGGTGTATGGCCTGTATGCTGACCGGTCATTAATGATGACCTTGAAGGTGCAGAAACTGTGCAACCGGTATAATGTTGTGTGAACATCATTCCATCCCGGGCAAGTCTGTCTATATTCGGGGTTGAAAATTTTTGTTGTCCGTAACAGCTCAGGTCGCCATAACCGAGATCATCAGCCAGAATAAAGATGATGTTGGGAAGTGGTTTTTCCTTCTGGGCGCATGATACGGCAGCAAGGGAAACCAGAAGTGTCAGCGGGAGTTTTGGGGTCATGGATTGTGGAGATTTATTGGTGGTTATTATGGTAATACGGGTTGAAAGTTTGGAGTTTGGAGTTTGGAGTTTAGAGTTAAGGATTTAGGGTTAAGGGTTCAAGTTAAGGGTGCGGATTTTTATGCTGAAAGCTTTCTGAGGGTTTTTGACAAGGATCTGATCAATATCATTATCATTCAATCCTGCCAGTTTCAATGCAGGAAGAAGATAATCAAATATATCAGTAAATCCGTTGAATGTACCTCCTCCGGGTTTGGCAGGGTCGTACCAGCCTGAGTCATGAGAAATAAGTATCCTGTCAAGCAGGTTTTTCTTCTTCATCTCTGATATCCTGTCGGCATACCATTTTATACTGTTCGGAGCGTCCTGGTCCAGTTCCTGCCTTTCACGGATATTATCAAGAGATATCCATGCACCATCTTCAGCAGCCCTGATATTGCTTTCGATACTTCCCCTCTGGGCATGGACCCAGATAAAGGCTGAGGGATGGATGTTATATTCCTTAAGTATATTTATCTGTTCAATTGCAGGTTTTTCAGGTCCGGTATGAGATGCAATTGTCAGTCCTGTTTTAAGGTGAGCCAATGCAGCTGCCTGAATGATTTTCCTGTGCTCAGATGAAAGAGAGTCAGACGGATCGACTGCAATCTTTATGAAACCGGGCTTAATACCTGTATTTTCGATTCCGCTTTCAAATTCCCTGATCCATAAAGCTGCAACCTCTTCCGGTTTTGCCCGATAAAAGCTTTGAGGTACATACAGGTTATTCCTTGCCCCGTAATATCCTGTATTTGTAATAAAATTCAGTCCTGTTCGTTCTGACAGCTCCTTGAGCAATAATGGATCGCGGCCCAGATAAGCAGGAGTACACTCGATAAATGTACAGACGCCTTTCTTCTTTATATCATCTATAAAGGGTAAAGCTTTATCAATAACTTCTTTCCTGTTCCACCTGAAATATCCCGTATTGTCTGCTCCTATGAAATCAACCAGAATGTGTTCATGTTCAAGAGTTATACCGGTCTGTGAAGAGGGTACAGGTCCGTTTACAGTCATAATATAATCTCCCGGGTCCTTTTTGCAGGTTATGATTATTATCCCAAACACCAGAAAAAGTATCAGCCAGAGTATGATCTTAAGGTCATCAAATTCATCTATATCCATCTGCTCAGGATTTGAAATGTTTTTTTTGTTTCGTAAGCAATAAAATTAGGATAATTTATGAAAACAATCATCAAAAATGAAATTCAATGTATGTAAAAGTGAGATGATCAAATATCATTCTAAGGAATGTTGCCCGTATAACAACATAGTTAAAAATGTTTAAATTATCACTGAAAAACATGACACCCGGCACTAATAAAGGCTAACATGAGCGGGATTTTTTATCTTGCATTTTTACATTAAAAAGCATTTTTTGGAGTATTTTTGTCAGCCGTGTCTGAGACAGCGGATAGGTTCCTGACAAAAGGGACCTCCATTAAATTAAGTGAAATAAAAGGTTAATTATAAGTATAATATGAAAAAGATTTTAATGATTATTCTGTCGCTTGTGATTGTCGGAGTAATCGGTTATGTTATATACCTGATTGTATTTCAGGAAAATTCAGGTTCTTCTGCAACAACAGGGGAAGCAGTGGATCTGTCAACCGGGGGTCAGGCTGTAAGTGAGTGGAGAGAAGAAAACAGGACAGGTATTTCTGCAGAAACAGGATTGCTTAAATCATGGCCGGCAGAAGGGCCTCGTCTGATATGGATGAACAATGAACTGCCCAAAGGTCACTCGTCTGTTACATTTGGTAATAATTCCATATACCTGACCGGAAATGATGATGAGAATGATATTCTTATATCGCTTGATGCGTATGGCAAAATAAAATGGCAGACTCCATATGGAAGGATGTGGAAAGCTTCTCATCCCGAAAGCCGGTGTTCGCCCACAGTGGAAGGTGACAGAGTTTATGTTTCAAGCGGCTTTGGCGACCTTGCCTGTATTGATGGTACCACCGGAAAAATCCTGTGGTCAGTTAAAGCCAGCGAGATCAATAAGGGAACTTATGGCTCCTGGGGTATAGCTGAATCACTTATAATTGACGGGGAGAAAATATACTATACTTCGGGCGGCCCGGAGACTATGACAATAGCCTTAAATAAGGCTGACGGAGGGCTCATCTGGAGGACAGAGAGCCTGAATGTTCCGGCATCATATTGTTCTCCGGTTCTAATAGATTACAATGATTATAAGCTTCTGGTCAATGTTTCACCGATATATGTCTATGGAGTTGATGTAACCGACGGCACAATTGTCTGGAAGATTAATCACCATCAGGCTCTTGGAAAAGAAGGTGAAGGAGATGATGGCCAGATACTTTGTGTAACTCCGGTATATAAGGATAATAAGATATATTTCACGGGTGGTTATAATCATGGCAGTCTTCTTATTGAACTTGTTGATAATGGCAGGAAGGCTTCAGTAAAATGGACCAACATGGATCTTGATGTCCATCATGGTGGTGTGGTGCTGATCGACGGATTCATATATGGCTCCAACTGGATAAATAATGGTAACGGGAACTGGTGCTGTGTTGACTGGAATACCGGTAAAACAATGTGGGAACAGCACTGGAAGTGCAAAGGTTCAATAATATATGCCGACGGATTGTTATATATTTATGATGAAAAGACAGGATTTGCGGGGCTTTTAAAACCGGATCCGGGTAAGTTTGATCTTGTGAGCAATTTCAGGATAAAAGCCGGAAGCGGCCCTTACTGGGCACATCCGGTCATTCATAACGGTGTTCTTTACCTAAGGCATGGCGAAGCGCTGATGGCGTATGATATTAAAGAAAAATGATACAATAATTACAGTAATTGTTGCAGCTGTATTTGCAACTCTTCTGATCTGGTGGATTGCGGATGATCATTATCCTTCGGAGATTATAGCCCGTATTCCGGGCATGGATAACCGTCCTAAGATTGAACCCCGGGCGGACTCTGTGATAATCGGCGAATTTTTTGACACTCTGAACAATTTCGATGAGCTTGTTCCCGGAAACTGGCCAAGGTTCAGGGGTACGTATTTTGATAATATATGTCATGATACGATCTCAATGGCAGAATCCTGGGATTCTGCAGGACCGCCTTTGGTATGGAAGGTAACACTCGGAGAAGGATATGCCGGACCGGCAGTTTTTAACGGCAGGGTTTATGTAATGGATTATAATGAAAGACGCAAAGCCGATATGCTGCGCTGTTTCTCACTTAAATCCGGTACGGAACTCTGGAGACGATGGTATTATGTCGACATAAAAAGGAACCACGGATATTCCAGAACTATTCCCGCAGTGACAGAAAAATACCTTGTTTCAATTGGTCCCCGTTCACATGTGATGTGTCTTGATCCTCTAACCGGTGATCTCAGATGGACCATCGATATGGAAAAAGAATACGGGATACCCGGAAAATCAAAAGGAAGGATCACGCCGGATTTTTACTCAGGACAGTGTCCTCTGATAGATAATGATGTTGCTGTGCTTGCTCCGGGAGGGAAAGCACTTATGATAGGAGTCGACTGCGAGACCGGTAAAATATTATGGAAAACCCCAAATCCCGATACTTTAAGAATGTCGCACTGCTCAATAATGCCGATGATATTACATGGCAGGAAGATGTATGTCTATAATGCGGTTGGTGGTGTTTGCGGTGTTTCAGCCGAGGGTGAAGATATCGGTAAATTATTATGGCAGACTACAAAGTGGAGTCCGGCGACAGTTGCGGCATCACCTCTTCTTCTTGAGAATAATGAGATTGCGGTATTTGGCAGTTACGGAGCCGGTGGCGCAAGAATTAAAATTAACTTTAACGGTTCGGAATATTCAGCTTCTGTAATTGAAAGCCATAAGGCTATGGAAGGTATATCAAGCGATCAGCAGACACCGGTAATACTGGGAGATCATATCTGGTCGATAATGCCTGAAAATGCAGGTCCGCTTAAAAAACAACTTGTTTGCTACCATAAATCAGACCTTCGCCTTACGGTCTGGACAAGCGGTAAAGATAACAGGTATGGACGAGGACTGGGACCTTATATAGTTAAAGGAGATAAAATGTTCCTTCTGGATGATGATGCAAATCTTTATTTCTTTAAGATTGATGGCCCTTCCGCAACATTACTCTCCCGCTATAAGCCTATTGATGGAATTGAAGCCTGGGGACCTATGGCTATTGCAGGTAATTTCCTTATTATGAGGGATGCAAGGAATCTGTTATGTCTTTTTATTGGTAAGAACAGTTAAAATGAACAAAAAGATTTATGCTGTCATATCATTACTTATTATCCTGTCATTTATAGGGTATATAATCTACGATTCCATTTCATCGGGAGGTGCTGATAATACGGATAAGGAAACAGTAAAAACTTCTGATCCTCCTGATATGTGGAGGATAGAAAAAGATTTGCAGCTTACTGAAGGACAATTGCTTTCAGTTGCTGTATCGGCAACGGGGAAGTTGTTTCTCGGAGGAGATTCCTATCTCGCCTGCTATGATGAGTCCCTGACAGTAATCTGGAAGACGAAAATGCCGGGAAAGATTGGCGCCATATCTGTTTATGGTGATACGGTTTACGCGGCAGCAGGTGAATTATTGTTCCTTGTTGGCAGTGATGGCAGGATAATAACAGAATGGGGACCATATGAAGCAAACAGCATTATTACTTCAGTCTCAGCAGGAAGACGATACGTAGCTTTCGCTGATGCAGGGACAAAACGGATATTCATCCTCAGGAAGGATGGTGAAGTGGTCTCCATGGCAGGACAGGGCAATGATAAATTCATTATTCCAAGCGCCTATTTCGATGTTGCATTCTCAGGTGAGGATACTGTCATGGCTGCCAATACGGGTTACAGAAGAGTAGAAACCTGGTCAGCAGATGGGGTGAAGCTGAGTCAGTTCGGTGAACCGGGTACAGCACCGGGCGCATTCTGCGGATGCTGTAATCCGGCACATTTTGCTGTTATCCCCCAGGGCTTTGTGACTGCTGAGAAAGGAATAAACAGGATCAAGATTCTCGCAACAGATGGATCCTTCATTGAATTCGTTTCATCACGGAACAACTTTATTGCCTCTGTTCCCCTTGATGTTGCGTCAAATGACGGGAAAACTATTTATGCTGCAAACCCGGCCGATTCAAAGTTGTATGTATTTAAACGAAATTAACATGGAACAGGTCACTGAACAAAAATCCAGAGCTGACCTGTTGGGAAGCAGGTTCAGAAGAGATGCTGAAAATGACTTTTGAGTAGTATATATAATAAAGGTATAGATGAAATCAGGAAAATTGGTGACCCGGATGGAATTCCTCAGGGGGCTAATCAGAATAGTGATGATAGCTTTTCTGGCCTTTATTGCGGTATCACTCGGAACGAGAGCTGTGACGGGGGAACAGGATTGTTCAGGATGCCCGGGAAATGGAGTGTGCAGCGAAGGAGAGTGCGGGAAATACAGAAGGAAGCAGGAAAGAAGAAGTAAGAAGGAAGAAACAAGAAGAAGGAAGAATGACGAATAACGAATGAAGAATGAAGAATTGTTTATGGAAGAAGGAAAAAATAAATATCAGTCGAGAAGGGATTTTGTAAGAAAGGCAGGTAAGGTACTGGTCGTAGCGCCTCTTGTTGCCCTGCCTGTTGTACTTGCAAAGAAGACAAATGCATCGGGTTTTGTATGGCAGATCGATCCTTTTAAATGTACCCAGTGTGGTCAGTGCAAGACAAACTGCGTGAAGACACCTTCGGCAGTCAAATGCTATCATGCCTATGTAATGTGCGGATATTGTGATCTCTGCGGAGGATATCTCAGGCAGGGTGTTAAAACAATAAGTACTGCTGCTGAAAATCAATTGTGCCCGACCAGCGCTATAACCAGGAAATTTGTTGAAGAACCTTATTTTGAATATACAATTGATGAAGGGCTCTGTGATGGCTGCGGAAAATGTGTAAAGGGATGCGTTGATTTCGGCAACGGATCATTATATCTGCAGATCAACCAGGATCTTTGTGACGATTGCAACGATTGCCTGATAGCCAGGAAATGTCCATCGGATGCAATATCAAGAGTACCGGCTGATTATCAATATATTCCAAAGGAAAAGGATGGCGTATTACACAAATGACAATAACAAAATCGTAGGGGCATTACATGTAATGCCCATTGAACAATAGGGCATTGCATGCAATGCCCCTACAACGATAAACCGAAACAAACGAATAGTGAAAAAGAAACTGTTTCCATATTTAATAATATTTATCCTGCTTACCTGGCATATTGTTCTGTTTGCCCAGGACAGGTTTCCGAGGCCGGAGTTTGAATCCGGTTATGTATATCCTGAACACCAGATGCCCTTACAGCGTTCGCATATATGGGAATATATTGATGTAATCGTTCTTATAGCTGCACTTTCAGTTACATCATGGCTCGCGATAAAGCGCAGGTCAAGGCAGGGATTGATCTGGATGTCGGTATTCTCTCTTGCATATTTCGGATTTTACAGGGAAGGTTGTATTTGTTCGGTAGGTGCAGTTCAGAATGTTGCGCTTGCGATGTTCAACAACTCTTATTCAATACCTCTTACAGCATTATTATTCTTTATAATCCCCCTTGTATTTGCACTTTTTTACGGAAGGGTATTTTGTGCCGGTGTTTGTCCGCTAGGGGCTATACAGGAACTTACAGGATTTAAACCGGTTAAGCTTCCTAAAGCAGTTGAAGCTGTCATGGCAGCGGTTCCGTTCATTTACCTCGCTGTTGCGGTATTCTTTGCCGCTCTCGAAAGCCAGTTTATAATCTGCCGGTATGATCCTTTTGTTGGAATTTTCAGGCTGGATGCACCCTATACAATGATAGTGTTCGGAGCCCTGTTGCTTTTGGCCGGTATATTCATAAACAGACCCTACTGCAGATATCTTTGCCCTTATGGAGTTCTTCTTAATATATTTTCGCGATTCTCCCGCAGACATCTGACAATAACTCCGGCTGAGTGCATAAACTGCCGGCTCTGTGAGGATTCATGTCCCTATGATGCCATTTTGCCATCTGATCCGGTTACGAGTGAGGAAGATTCCGGGAAGACGAGAAACCGATTTTACTTATATCTTCTGCTTATTCCGGTTTTTACTGCCGCTGGTGCACTTATTTTCCATAATCTTGCTCCGGCCCTGGCAGGCATCAGGCAGGAGGTACGGCTGGCAAAGGAAATACGGCTTGAAAAAGAATCAGGCATTGAAGCCGTATCAAAAGATGCTGTTGCATTTAAAGAAGCCGGAAAGACAGAGGATGAGCTTTTTGCCGAGGAGTTACTTATCATTCGAAGGTTCAGGAAAGCTTCTCCCCTGGCCGGCGGATTTCTGGGCTTATCGCTTGGTATAGCCCTTGTCGCACTGACGATCCGTAAAACCAGAACAGAATATAAACCCCATCAGGGAAAATGTTTCAGCTGCGGCAGGTGTTTTAAATATTGTCCGGTAGAAGTTAGAAAAACAAGTTTATGATGAAGCTCACAGAAAAAAATATCAGTATACTTAAACATATCAGCCTGATAGCCGGGATTTTCACAATTATCGTGGCATTTACAATGATCTTCAGCCTTATTCAGCTGAAAACAATAAATCCTCTTGATAATCCGGCCCTTTTAGAGATAAAGGAGCAGTATGACAGCGATCCGGAAAACGCTGCAAAAGCCGAACAGGTGAGGGCAATGGATCTGATGGCACGAAAAGCATATTTCGCATCCAGGCGCCAGGTTGAAACAGGTTCCTACCTTCTTCTTGCAGGTGCAATTATTTTTATCCTTTGTCAGCAGCTCATTTCAGGAAATGAAAGAACAATTCCTTCAATTCCGGGGATCAGGCCTGATGAATCGGCCGGACGTAAGAAAAAGATCAATTATCTGCTTGCATCAGTTACGGTGATTACACTTATTGCTGTTGTTTCATCCTTCATGCTCAGGAGCAATCTTCCTGACCTTTCACCTGGCAAGCCTGGCAAAAGAACAGAACGTATTGCTGCAAAAAGGACTGAAGGCAGTTTTAAACCCGATGCAACCAATTTCCCGTTCTTCAGGGGACAGGACAGTCGTGGCATTGCAGGAGGATCGGGATATCCGACAAACTGGAATGGCGAAGACGGTACAAATATAAAATGGAAGGTAACAATTCCAAAAAATGGTAAAAGTTCTCCGGTGATCTGGGGAAACAAATTATTCATTACAGGTGCGGAAGGCCGGTCATGTGAGGTATATTGTATTAACAAAAGCACTGGAGAGATATTATGGACAGCATCAGCTTCAGGGATACCCGGTGAGCCGGATCAGTTGCCTGAAACGGACCAGGAATCAGGAATTGCTGTATCCTCTGCCGCCGTAAACGGAGATGTTGTTTGTGCAATATTTGCGAATGGCAACCTGATATGCCTCGACCATGACGGAAAGCAGAAATGGGCCACTAACCTGGGGACTCCGGAAAATATTTATGGCTATTCATGCTCTCTGATAATTTTCAATGAACTCCTTCTCGTTCAATATGACTCAAATGAAAAGGTCTCACTCATGGGATTTGAACTAACGACCGGTCAGCTTAAATGGGAAACGATACGTCGCGGAAGGGCATCATGGTCATCACCTGTTATTGGTCATTTTAACGGAGAACCTCAGGTTGTAATTAATGGCAATCCATATGTAAACGGTTTTAATCCGGTAACAGGAGAGGAATTATGGTCTGTTGAATGTATGACAGGAGATGTGGCTCCGTCAGTAGCGGTAAACAGCAAGCTGGCTTATGCTGTTACTGATTATGCGCAGCTTGCAGCAATAAGACCGGGTAGCGGAGCAGCAATAGTATGGTCTGACAATATGTACACGCCTGATGTTTCCAGTCCTGCAGCTACAGATGATCTGCTGTTCCTTGCCACCGGAACGGGCGATGTGGCATGCTATAATGCAATGGAAGGAGATACATTATGGACACATTATTTTATGGACCAGTTCTATGCTTCACCGGTAATAGCCGACGAAAAAGTTTATTTCCTTAACAGAAGCGGTATCATGCATATAGTCAGCGCTGATTCAAAATATGAGCTGATTGCCGAATCATCCCTCGGGGAGGTGGCAGACTGCACACCTGCGTTCTCAGACAGGAACATTTATATCCGCGGGAAACAAAATCTTTATTGCATCTCTGAAAATTGAAGAAAAACGAGGACATAACAAGGGAAAGATCCTGTAATTGTCAGACAGTGAATGTTGATGATATTACTTCAGTTGTTGAAGATATTGTCAGATCGACAGGCCGGGAAAAGGATAAGGTGATACTGATACTTCAGGAAGTTCAGAAGAAACTCAATTACATACCTTCCGAAGCCCTGAAGCATATTTGCAGGATAACAGATATAACACCGGGCCAGATCTCTGGAGTTTCAACATTCTATTCGCAGTTCCGTCATATACCTGCAGGTAAACATACGGTAAAAATATGTTCCGGTACAGCCTGTCATGTTAAAGGTTCCCAGCTTATTTCTGATTCCTTCAGAAGGGTTCTGAAAATCGATGAAACCAGCAGCACTTCTCCTGATAAACTTTTTTCAATTGAGGAAGTGGCCTGCCTTGGATGCTGTACTCTTGCGCCTGTTGTACAGATTGACGGGAAAACATACGGACATGTAAAGCCTACCCAGGCTGACGAGATTCTGAAAGATTTCCTCCGGACTGTTGGAAAAGTATCAGTTACAGGTGAAGAAGTGATTTCAGAAAACTTTGAAGCAGAAGTGAGAGTTGGTCTTGGCTCCTGCTGTGTTGCCGGAGGCAGCAGGGATGTACTTTCAAGACTGATGGAAGTCAGGGATGATTATGATCTGAATATCAGTCTTAAGCCGGTCGGATGCGTGGGCGTCTGCAATCAGACCCCGCTTCTTGAAATTGTTTCAAAGGATAATATTCATTCAAGGTACACAAATGTAAGAAAGGATCAGGTTGAGGATATTATTCTTAAACATGTAGCTCCGGGATCTGTTGGCAAAAAGATCAGACACAGGATAAATGACCTTGCAGATACTTTTCTTACTGATAATATGTTGAAGAGCCCTGTCAATGTTCCTGTTGAGACAAGGGAAAAATATCTCAACAATTTTACAAGGAATCAGATACGTCTGGCTACACTTAACAGCGGAATTATGAAACCTGATTCACTTGATGAATATATGCTTCTGGGAGGTTTCGGAGCATTGAAAAAATCTTTAATGTCGGGGGATCCCGGAGGGATTATTGATACGATTACAAAAAGCGGATTAAGAGGTCGTGGAGGAGCCGGATTCCTTACAGGAAGGAAATGGAGTATTTCGGCCGGTACGAGGGGTAGACCAAAGTACGTGGTTTGCAACGGGGATGAAGGGGACCCCGGGGCTTTCATGGACAGGATGCTTCTGGAGTCTTTTCCATACAGGATTATTGAAGGAATGATGATCGCTGCATATGCAACAGGAGCTTCAGAAGGAATATTTTATATCAGGGCGGAATATCCTCTGGCAGTAACCAGGGTTGGTCACGCCCTCCGGCATTGTTATGAAAAGGGATATCTTGGGAAAAATATCCTCGGATCAGATTTCTCTTTCGATGCACGGATCTTTGAGGGCGCCGGAGCGTTCGTCTGCGGCGAGGAATCGGCATTGATAGCGTCTCTTGAAGGGAAGCGCGGTACACCACATCTCAGACCCCCCTACCCTGCTGTTAAGGGATTCATGGATAAACCCACACTTGTAAATAATGTGGAGACTCTTGCACTTGTTCCATGGATTATCAATAATGGTTCGGAATCATTCAGTGCTATCGGGACTGAAAAGAGCAAGGGAACCAAGGTTTTTGCACTTGCCGGGAAGGTTGCCAGAGGCGGATTGATAGAAGTTCCGATGGGAACGACAATCCGTCAGATAGTGGAACAGATTGGTGAAGGTGTTGCTGAAGGCAGGACTTTCAAAGCCGTCCAGATTGGCGGTCCTTCAGGTGGATGTATTCCTGCCTCAGAATCAGATACCCCCGTTGACTATGAGGAACTCACACGAATGGGTGCAATGATGGGTTCCGGGGGAATGGTGGTCCTCGACGATTCAGATTGTATGGTTGACGTTGCAAAATACTTCCTTACATTTACTCATAAACAATCCTGCGGAAAATGTACCTTCTGCAGGGTCGGAACAAAACACATGCTGAACATTCTGACACGGCTCAGCGAAGGCAAATCATCAATGGCAGAAATTGATGAACTTGAAAAGCTGTGCCATTCTGTTCGTAACGGAAGCCTGTGCGGTCTTGGAAAAACTGCTCCTAATCCTGTAATAACCGGACTTAAGTATTTCCGTGAGGAATATGAAGCACATGCAAAAGGTATCTGTCCGGCAAAGAAATGCAGGGACCTTGTGAAATATGTTATTACCGACAAATGTACCGGCTGTACCAAATGCTTCCAGGAGTGTCCTGTAAATGCAATAGGATTTAAACCATATGAAAAGCATGAAATTGACCAGGACCTTTGCACGAAATGTGATAACTGCCGGGTTGTATGCCCGGAGAAAGCCGTTGAATTAGTGAACATAAATGCTTAAAATAAAGATAAATAATATTGATCTGGAAGCCGAAGATGGAGAAACGATTCATTCTGTGGCAGCCAGGGCGGGAATATCAATTCCGGTTTTGTGTCATAAGGACGGAGTTGAACATTATACCTCCTGCATGGTATGCATGGTCAGGGATAAGCGTACCGGAAGCTTCATTCCCTCCTGCACAGCTCTGGTACAGGATGGACAGGATATAGATGCTTCGGGCGATGAGGTTATAGAAATACGGAAGAAAGCCGTTGAACTGCTGCTGTCCGAACACAGGGCTGAATGTGAAGCTCCCTGCAGGATAGTTTGTCCCGCCGGATACAATATTCCACTGATGAACAGGCTGCTGGCTGCCGGAAATTACAGGAAAGCAATCGAAATGATACTTTCCGAACTTGATTCAGAAGATGTCAGATGCCATAACTGTCAGGGTTATTGTGAGAATGCCTGCAGAAGAAAGAAAATCGATAAACAGATATCAATAAGAAATATAAAGATATTCATCTCAAGGAACCTTGATTTCGAAGGTGGCATGGATCATTTGGTTCCTCTTTCCGATTATCAGGATCTTAAAAAGAGATTCTCTTCAAGGCTTGGCAGACTTGAAGATTCAGAGCTGCAGGAATGGCTGAAAGAATGCGATGGTGCAGATAAAAGGTATAGTGAAATTGCTGATTTTGATTCGGCCTGCGAGGAAGCCAGGAACTGTATGCATTGTGACTGCAGAGCTGCCGGAGATTGCAGACTCAGGGACCTGGCGCAGGCATTTTCAATCAAGGATAAAGGGGGAAAAGTTGTTAATGCTCCGGCAGTAAAGAAGATTAATCATCAGACCGGCCTGATTTTTGAGAATGCTAAATGTATTAAATGCGGACTTTGTGTAAGGGTTTGTGAGGACAAAACTGATGAACCGGCACTATGTTTTATAAACAGAGGATTTATTTCGATAATCTCTGAACCACTGACTGATGATTTTGTTAGTATCAGTGGATTAACAGCGGAAAAGTGTATTGAAGTTTGTCCCACCGGAGCACTGAGCCGCTTTAAATGATACGATTAATGAGATATTTCGGATTATTAATACTCCTTGTTTCAAACAGTATTACCTCTTTTTCTCAAAAAACTGGTACTGACTGGTCTGTTTTCAGGGGAAGTCATAGCCTGACCGGAGTATCGGCAAGTGAAATTCCATCCGCACCGGTGTTGTTATGGAGCCTTGCCAGTGATCAGGGCTCAAAATCATCACCCGTCGTCAGCGAAGGCGTCATTTATTTTGCTACAAACAAAGGTACATTGTTCGCAGTTTCTGCCGATGGAAAAGTAAAATGGAAACAGGAAACCGGCAGCCCCGTTGAAGCTCCTCCCCTTGTGTATGATGGCAAAGTATATATTGGTTCAACTGATGGCCTGATGAGGGCCTATGATAAAACAGTCGGGAAAATATTATGGACATATCCGACCGATAACCAGATATCAGGATCTGCAAATGTCTGGATATCCGGAAAGAGATCCGGATTGATCTTCGGAAGCTATGATTATTTTCTTCATTGTGTCAGTCCTGAGACAGGCAAACT
>JAKQPD010000024.1 GCA_029564935.1 Bacteroidota bacterium | reverse complement strand
AATGGCAGTTATGTCGGGTATATAGTACCAGGTCGTTATTTCTATCTTGGCGGCTATGAACCAGGTCTGATGGGCTGGTTTGGTCCCGATATGGGTGAATATATGATGGATCTGATCAGGCAGGTATCGGAGATTGTTACGGGGAGGGAGAATCTTTAAGGATCCTGTTCAGTGGCATAAATGCAAACACCAATGGCTATGGCCACTTCTCGCCGGTACTAATTGACTGCCAAAAATTAGTGTAAACCTTATGATCTATAAATAAATATTGAAATCTAAAATTTTCCGGCGCAATGTGGGGGATGTAACCGGCTTTTCCAATCAGGATCAGTATTCTTAATCGGATTATTGAAAACATTATGGTATTGAGTCCAACTTTCCTGACCTCCATCTTCAGAGAATGAGTCTGGGGTAGGCCACCGACCTATCTGAGGATCGTAGAACCTCGCTCCGTAATCCTGCTAGTCTACTCCCAAAAAACAACATGTAAAAAAGTTACTGGAACTCCTCCGGATAGCATTCATTCAAAGAACGTTCTGATCTTAAAGATAGCGCTTTTTTTCTATTAATTGAGATAACCTCAGGTACTTTTCAAATAAAAGAAAAAGATGAGAGTCGGGAGCTGTCGCAAGCGTGAGCAGTTCAGCAAGTGCCCTCTTTAGTGTTTACTTCTGCTACTTTCACTGATATCCGGCCAATACTAAGGCGGGGTGCTTTATACCATCGCCAGGGGGTGCAGACGGCTCTTCGCGGTTTTGTTTTTCCGCTAAATATCAATTCTTTCTTTAAAACAAAACCGGTTGTGCCTGGTGCGTGTGCGGTGGGGCGGGCAGGCTGCGTGGATCTTGTTATTATTGGATGGCTGTCATTGTTTCACAGCTTTGTGATACCTTGTACCTTTACGGTCTCCGGTTTTTAGTAATAACCCTTCTCTTACCAGGAAAGCAAGATCTTTCTTTAGAGTATTCCGTGAGTACTGGTTCAAAGCTTCTTCTATATCACCTATCTGGGCCGGTTCATGCGCTCCAATATAATCAAGTACCTCCTGCTGACGTTTGTTCAGCGCTGTCTTGAGCTTACTGTAGGTTTCGTACTTGGTCTCCAGTCTTTCTGTTAATGTGATCAGACTCTGCATAAAAAACAGCACCCAGGCATGGATCCTTTCATTGTCTTTATAACGATCCTTTTGCCCTGCAACCAGTACCTGGTAGTATTCTTCCTTCCTGGATTCAATAACATTCTCAAAAGAGACATACTGGATGAACTGATAATCCAGCTTCATCAATAACAATGTGGTAAGCAGCCTGGATAGGCGCCCATTACCATCTTTGTATGGGTGGATCGATAAGAACTCATATACAAAGCCGGCAGTGATAACCAATGGATGCATATCCCGTTTATCCAGCCTCTCATGCAACCACTTCAGGAGCTGTTGCATCTCCAATGGTGTTAAATGAGGTGGTGTGGTATCAAAAATCACTCTCTGGGTACCATCCGGATAATTCGCTACAACCTTGTTAATGGTTGTTTTATATTTCCCCCTGTGCGACTGGTCCTTTTCACTGTGTTTTAACAGTATGCCATGCAGCTGATGGATGTAACGTTCTGTTAATTCAATATCAGCATAGTTATCCAGGATGGTTGCAAGAGCATCATAATATCCAACTACCTCCTGCTGATCTCTGGATTCAAAACGGGTAATCTTTAACGATGCAAGTAACTTTTCCACCTCCTGGTCCGTGAGCTTAGCTCCCTCAATACGTGTTGAAGATCCTGTGCTCTCTATTGTTGCTATCTTCCTGAGCTCCTTAAGGTACTGACCCTGCAGGTTCTCTTTGGCTTTCCAAATACCCTTATAAGTATCCAGTATGCTGAGCTGCTGACTTAACTGCTGGTATACCTGGCTGTCGAAGCTCAGTTTTGTCTGCATGTTTTTGGATATATCCATAACGTATCCATATTTATCCATAACAAAAGTATTCTTTTTTATTAATTGAAAATATTTTATCCTTGATATTCCAAAGTGGAAGCTCAAGATGATGTCGCAATTTGCGTTATCAAGTCTGTATATGTCTGATTATAATTCTTATTGGATATCACAATTTGTGATTTCAAGATTGGTGGTCGCAAATTGCGACCACCATATTTATACCAGTGGATGACACTTATTTATCGACTCCTGCAGATCCTCAAGATATCCCACCTGGTATCGCTCCGTTGAGCTGATCCGCTTGTGACCGGTCATGTACTGAACTATCCTTAGATCATATCGCTTTAACTCAGCATCGGTTAACATGCCTGTAGGGATGTTTTTTGTCCGGGACCTCAGGTACCGTCCATCAGCAGGATTATTACTCATGCAGTCTCGTTTCTGCAGGTAGCTCTTTAAACGTGCGTTATGCGTATATTTGCGTTGTTAATAAGTTATTTTCGCAAATATGAGTTTCAGTGCCAGGCTTAAGAAAGCACGCATATAGCAAGGGTATTTCAAGAGCGACCTGGCAAGGGAGATTAACGTATATTACTCACAGATCGGGAGATATGAGGAAAAAGGGGCACAGCCTTCAGGCGATATCCTGGCTAAACTGGCCAATGCCCTGGAAGTTACATCAGACTACCTGATTAACGGGACTACTGATGATCTGGCTAACAGCTCACTTACAGATAAGGAGTTGTTAAATCAGTTTAAAATGATCGAGAAGATGACCGAGGAGAAGAAGTCTGTGGTTAAGATATTTCTGGATGCTTTTATTACCAAGGATAAGATTAAACAAGTGGCGTTGTAGCAGTAATAAAACTATAGAGCAGATTCCTAATGAACACTCTTAAGCAATATTACATTGATCTGTTTAACCTGAAGTATTCCGAAAAGAACATCGCCAACAACATTATCAAGTTTCTTAAATCCAAAAATCCAAGCAGGAAAACAAATAAAGCACTCCATTTCGTGACGCTCACAAAGGAAAGGGAGTTTAAAAATTTTAAAATTAAACCGCTTAAGGATCCAGGGCGCTATTTCAAAGAAGCTAAATCCAATTTAATGTCTGATCTGACTCATTATTGTGTTGAGTATTGGGATCCAATTAAAGATCCCTGGGATAGGAACACAAAACCCGGAACTAAGCCGGGTTTTTGTTCTCATAGAATAAGAATATACTCTTTAATCTTTACCATTTCAAATACACTTCTTCAATAACTGGGTGCTTTTTATTGCCTATGATACGAATATCAAATCTCCCAGGTAAACTCTTAAAAGCTTTAACAATTTTTTCATCCATATCTTTACATATTCTTTTTTTCATTACAGCATCTTTGATGTAGCCGGTAGTATCTACATAAAGCAAGACCTCAGCATCTCTAATAAATACTGTATCAATATTGCACTCATTAACATTTGGCAGCATCTTATCTACATACGAATATAAAGAATCTAATCCTCCCAAATAATTTGACGAACCGCGTGTAAAATAATACCCTTCTGGAGTGTAATTATCGTTCCTATTATTGAAAAAGGATGTTATCTCACTTTTAATTCTACTATAAAAATCCCTACCATATTTCATAAAAATTACACTGTCCATTATTGACTTCTGACACTCAAAATAATGGACATCGTCTGCTCGACAAATGATATTGTACTTTTTGAATAAATAATATTGATACTCTGTAAAAAGATTAGCCTCAATATCATCAAAGTAAGCAATGACATTTCCTCTCTTAAGCTCATCATTAGCAATCAGTCGGTCTCTGGAACATCTAACTTCTTTCAATTTTGCTTCGGTTTCTTTCCACTTTTGCTCCTTTAATGTGGTTTTATTTGAGGAACAACCAAGAGTAGTAATAATTATTATTAATAAGTATATGACGTAATTCTTCATTTATTAACCACAGTATTTAAGTAACTTAAAAACTTGTTAGCATCAAATTTCATATCACTTTTTGACCACCCTAAATTACTATATCGGTCTGCCACAGCATTATAAATCATATTGATCCCATCCTTATACTTACTTATTGTTTTTGCATCCACATTTTTACCACTTTTTAGCATATCAATAATCCCTCCAGCGTTTTTTTGAATGCTAAACTCATCTTTCCCAACACCAGAAACGACCGAAGCAAATTTTGCTTCAACTTCATTTTCGATTTTTGTATTTTTCGAACCAGAAGCATCCTGTCCAGCATGAAATACTTCCTCAAATAAAGTCTCACCCATACTGGTTTCAGGAACATTGCATCTTAAATTGATAGTATTATCATCTGGGGAGTATTGTCCATTGATAACATCCCCGCTGGTATTGTAATTAGCTAAATAAACTTGTTTAATGTCATATGTCTCCGGCTTACTTTCAACATCATTCTAAACTGCCGAATAAGTTTTATTGGACATTAAAGTATTGTGAGCTTTAGTCCAATTTGATTGGTCATTCTCGCCCCCTTGATATCTTATAAAATTGTTTTTTTCGGTTTGCCATGGTTTCCATTTCATACCATCTGGATCTATAAACCGTATAGGATTATCAACAGCATAATTATATGGGCTCCATCTTCTGCTTTCTTCTGCTTTTGGATCTATCACATTCCACCTCCCAATTTGCGGATCATAAAATCTCGCCCCGTAATCCTGCTAGTCTACTCCTTAAAAACAACATTAAAAAAGGCTTCAGGAACTCCAAAAACAGGTGTTATTCAAAGAACGTTCTGATACTAAAGATAGAGCTTTTTTTTTTTATTGAACAAGATCTGTTTCAGTTAAAAAGAAAAAGGTTCATGGTTTCCAGTCCCTGATTATGATCCTGTCCTGGTAAAGCTTTACCTCGAGCTTTTGTTTGCCTCTCCATTTCAGCTCCCGGATGTACTCAATCGGGATTGTCACCGCATAGCTTGTGCCTCCTGCTATTTTGGTAAGGCTTCGTACCTTCCTGTCAGCTTTATTCTTAAGTGCCATGGCTTTAGTTTTATCTACGTAGTAAGATACGTAGTTTCCTACATAGATCCAAGGCCTCCCCGCTGCCGCCCCTTCTGCATTTATTTTTTTCATGGTTTTTGTGGCCGATGCACTTGCAGCACATGCCGGTTTTTGTTTTTGTGTATATACGATCATTAGCGGCCCGCCTTCGCTAAAAGCTACGGCGGACGCAGTGTTTCGGCTGCCTATTACTGGCATTATGTACTTCGGCCCCGATGGATCGGGGCAAATAGCCGCACTCCCTCCCCGCCGGGACCCGGAACCAAAACCGCAAAAAAACAAAGCAAAGGTATGCAAGCTCCGCACTGGCCGATCCTCAGTAAAAAAGCAAGGGTATATAAACAGCCGGTATTGTTGATTTGATTTTAAGTTGTACCGGCTGCCCTTGCTTTTTCCCCACGCTTGCATGTCGTCGAGAGCTTTCTTTTTTTACTCATGATGTGTTTTATTTTCAATGAGATTCGTGAGCTCGCTCCGCTCGGTTCCGGTTTTTTCTTTGTGGTCCCGATAGCTATCGGGATGGCTCTGATAGAACTTTACACTATGGCTTAACTTTGGCTTAGATACAGCCTAAGCGAGCGGGAGGGGAAGTGTCAAGGTTCCCGGCAAAAAGTTTTTTACTGCTGAAGATCTCAAATAAAATAAAAAAGTTTTTGCCAGGAACCCGAAGGGCTTGACCTTGACTGCGGGCGGGCGGAAGCTACCTTTACTAAGCCAAAGTTTTAAGCACTTTCTGCAACTGTCAGTTTCAGTTTTACCTGGAGTTTCATTCAGACTGGGCGGGTGGGCTGCGGGGGTTAGTCTTCCGGGCTTCCTTTAGTTCTGAAGCCGATGCGTTTACGATTCTTTTGCTCTAGTTCCTGATGCTTGGCAGCTTCTAATTGCTTGAGATACTCAAAGATCACCATTATCTGATTATCATGTTCAGTAAGTTTGTTTTGCACCTGCTCCAACTGTTGAACGACATCTTTATGCAAAAACATTAGATCCCGAAGCTTAACAATCGTATCAATAATAATCATGTTTACCTTATCGGCTCTTTCACTGTTTAATACACTCGATAACATCAGTATGCCATGCTCTGTAAACGCATAAGGTAAATATTTTACGTGTTGTCCTCTCTTTAAGGTCACATTTTGTGACCTTAAACGATCGTACTCATCCTTAGTTAATTGGAACATATATCTTTCAGGGAACCTTCTGATATTCCTTTTGACCTGCTGGTTAAGTACTTTGGTTTCAACCTCATATAACTCAGCAAGATCCTGTGCTAAGAGTACATGTTTACCACGGACATTGTAAATTTTACTAATGATTATCTCTTCTGCAATTATGATCTGTTTTCCTTTAGGGCTCATTTATAATTCGTTTGGTTAAACAAAAATAAGATTCATTTTTGGAGGACGCAATTTGCGACCTCCATTTTATCCCAGCGGGTGACATTTATTTATTGATTCCTGCAGATCCTCCAGGTAGTTGACCTGGTATCTTTCCGTCGAGCTGATCCTCTTGCGACCGGACATGAACTGAACCGTCCGGCGACAATACCTCTATAAACTGATAGTGATCACGCTCTGACTGATATGACTTAATCTCCTGACCCTTGGATTTTTCTGTTTTAAAGCTCTCCCGGGGATCCGGATCATTCCTTTCACTAAAAGCACAGCAGAATGTTAAATATACCTGGCTGATACGGAAGTCCGGAAACTTGATCAGCTTCAGAAGAATGAGAAGAAATCCATACTAAAAGTATTCAATACTCTTATCAGGAACTTTAACGCTAGACAAGTATATGTCATGTATGATTTACTTATTTATCTGACGTGTATTTTCTTTTGTGACCGTGTTGGGTTGCTCAGAAAAAAGAAAAAATTGCGCCAGGAACAACTTGCAAAGAAGTATTCTATTCCGGTAAAATATCTGACTGAGTATGAGGATGACAAGGTTTCTCCTACCCTGAACATTGCTGTCAGGGTAGCTGATATTCTGGACACAAGCCTGGATTTTCTTGCCTGCAGGATTGATGATCAGCCTAGCAGTTTACTCTTAAAATGGTCAGCCGAGATTGACAGGTTATCAGATCGTAGCCGGGAAGTGCTGTTTGAAGCGATGGATGCCATTATTAATTCCGATAAGCTAAAGGATCTTTATGATATCAAATAAAACAAAACCCGGTTCCTAACCGGGTTTTATTCTATTCTGTCCAAGGTATGGACTTAAGATTCTTTTGATATACTAATATCGTTGCTTCTATATACTTTAGTGATTCGTTTGCAGGTATTTTAATTTCTTTTAGAAACGATATTTCTTTGATTAGTACTTCGTCTAATCTTTTTAAGTCTAAAATTTGAAAACTATCTTTATTTCTCAGCAATAAATATGTCTTTGAATGAGCTGAATATGTTCCAAACTTAAAAATACCTTGCTCTTTGTTCCCAATATCTTTAAAAGTTAGCAAATCCGTTATAAAAATATTGTTATAATATTCTTGTTTGTTTTCAATTGGTTTTAAGTCACCAACCTTTATCAAATATTCAATAATTGATAACTTAGAACTATCTTGTCCGCTAACTGTGTGTTCCTTAGTCATTATTATTGTGAGGATCAATGCGAAAAATATTACTTTTTTCATCGTATCTGAAGGGTTGGTTGAACAGTAGGAAGTACTATTTTGGGTGGTGCAATTGGTTTCATGTTTTGTAACCCAGTCTCATCAAGAATCTTCATTTCTGTCTGGTTAGGTGCTGCTTCAACATCATTTGTCGCCCCATTCCTTTTATTATCAGTAACTTGCTGTATGTTAGTCTGATCTGTGCCATGTACTGACTCATGTCCCGCTACTGCCGCAATACGTTCATCATTAGTGGTTGTATTGTTTTGATATGATTGGGCCTTATCACTTTTAGAATTCTTTGTATCATTCATGAAGGTATTTATAGTACCCTCATAAATTGTAATTTCAGATTTTGTTACTGTTGCTTTACCTGTATTTGTATTTACCGAAGTTGTATTCAGACAATCTCCAAGCAAATATGTTTTGGAACCATTCGCATCAACAGTGGTTTTGTCAGCAGAACTGATTGACAAAGTAATAGGATGCGCTGCAGTAGCCATAGTATTCCATTGTTGCGAACCTGTTCTTGTTTCCATCATAGCTGTCCCGATTCGTCGTGCATCAGCAGTAGCATATTTTGTCCATACACCACTTTGGGTGTACATAATATTCCCATTTGCATCAACTAGTTTATACCCATCAGGATCTAAAAATCTTATGGGATTATTCGCAGCATATACATAAGGACTCAATGGGAAGTATTTTTCAGCTTTCCCATCAATTACATGCCACCTCCCGACCTGCGGGTCATAGAACCTGGCCCCGTAATCATTTAAATTAAGTCTCACTTGGTCCAGGTCAGGCTTTCAAGCATTTTTTGGAGTTCCGGTAAACTCTCTGAAGCGGTTTTCCAGACAATATCTGTGTCGACATCGATGTAATCATGGATTAGAATATCTCTCATACCTGTCATGTCAGACCATGGTACATGGGGATTATTATCTCTCAACTCCCCGGATATATGTTTGGTAGCTTCTCCGATGATTTCAAGTTGGCGTATAACTGCATCCTGTGCTAAAAAATCTTCTGAAAAGGATTGATAATTTTTACCTTCAATGTATAATTTTATCCTGGCAATGCCCCGTTGGATATGTTCGATATAGATTTTGTCATCTTTCATTCAAAAATGACCTTAAGATCTTTATAAATATATTTTTTTAGTCTCTCATTTTTCAATGAAGCTTCAGTTACAAGATCAATCTCTCTGCCAAGTATCTGTGATAGTTCTCTGTGTATTTTTACAAGATCTAGCAATGAAATTGTTTCCCGGAATTTAACAAGAATATCTATATCGCTTGTGGCAGTCTGTTCTCTTCTGGCAAAAGAACCAAAAATCCCGATCCTCTCAGGATTAAATGGCTTGAGATAATTTATGATATTGATATTTATTGCATTCTGATCCATGCCAAGACAAATATAATGCATTTTATTCTAAAAGAAAACGTCAATAAATCCGACAAGGTGGTACAAACTCTGAAAGATGCAGAGCTGATTAAACAATTCAAACGGCTCGATCATATGCCTGAGGAAGAAAAGAAGTCTATACATAAAGTGCTGAGTGCACTTATCAGAGATTTTAACGCCAGACAGGCGTATACGCTTTAATCGTAGATAGCTATTTCTTCTTAAATAACCATTCCCTATTATCTTGAGAAATAGTAATTGATATTTCTTTTAATGCATTTTCTGCAATACTATCTACTTCAATCTGGCTTTTATCATTAAAATAACAAGAACGAGATGTGATTATAATAGTGTCGCCATCAAGAGATCTAATTTTTGGATCAGACATGGAAAATAAAGAATCATTAAAGAATGAGCCTTTAATTTCTATATTATGTTTTTCCCCAATTGCCTTCTTTAATTCAATATCGTTAGAAGTTATTTTAAAACCAAGATATGCACAGTTGGGTTCCTCTGAAAAGCCAATGACAAATTCATTGATTACGCCAATCCGATTCTCTGACTTACATGAACAAATAATACAAATGCTATAGAAGATGATATATCCTAAATGCTTCATTTTGGCCAGTATATAAAAGATGATTGATATTGTTTAGGTATGTAGTTGCCATATTCTTTGATCATATGCTCTCTAAAAGGATTAGATACTTTCATCCAACTTGGATCAGTAACTTGAATCAAGCATGCATTTCTTTCCCATTTATCTCTGAGATTATCTGAATATTCAGATTTAAGGAAATCTGACCCATGACCACCTCTCTCATGTTTAAAAAGATTAATAAAATCAAATCTATTTATTAGTGTATTACCAATTTCTCCTCTTTCAACTTCAATATTGAATTTGCCTTCTGGCAACCCAAATTGAGGACCAAAACTGGTTCTAGCGAGCGCATAATCATATATTTTTCTTCCTTCATTAGCCTCCGGATCTATGCTCCCATTAACAGTTTCACCTAAGTCATAGCCAGACTGTTCATAATAATAATTCATTACTTTTGATGCAACCGGATCACTCATATTATCTCCATTAGCTGCTATGCTACCAATAACTTTAGTATCCCACTCTTCACCCTTCATCGCCTTCCAATTAGATTCAGTGGTGAGATACACATTATTATTTATCTGATCTTTGTCTTTACCCAGAAACTGTCCCGTGTTTATATCAAAATAATCATTAGGAGGAAGTGGCGCCATCCCATCCGGATCAATATACCTGATCGGATTGTCTGCCGTATAATTGTAAGGAGACCAGCTAACTGATTCTTCCGCCAGTGGATCCACCACATGCCACCTCCCAATTTGCGGGTCGTACATCTAGCCCCGTAATCATACCAGTTCAATCCGTTCATTGCAAGGAATTCCTTACAATTATACCTGTATGGCAAGGCAGCACTGTTAGTGGTGCTCGCTGAATAATATCTTATACCGGATGGATAATAATGACTCTTTTCAACAATATTACCGCTGCTGTTTATAACTACCCTCACATTACCAAGATGATCTTTAAGGTAATAATAATATGAATTATTCTGCCAGTAACCTTCAGAAGTGTTGATCTGCTTCAACTTATCATTTTGATATACCTTGTTATTAATATAAGCCGTAGTAATCCTTATATAATCTGAGGAATTTGGCGGGATAGGACTTATAGCTCCCTGAGGTACCACGATAATACTGTTTTTTGTATAACTGTCGGCCGTCAACTTTCTGCCATCTGCTCCGTAGATATACTTGTTCTGATGCCCCGCAGTAAACTGTATAATCTCAGGTAAATTTAATAAATTATACTTTATTGTACTAATGCCACTGTTAGCATCGTAAGTGTTATTTCCGTTTTTGTCATACAAATATTCTGTTTCAAGTTCAGCCCTGTCATTAAAGGCTTCCGATCCATACGATAGAACCGGGGAACATACATCATTGACCTTTTTTAATTGATTCCCCGTTGAAGTATAAACAAGGTCATTCAGTATGTTGCAGTTTTCATAACGGATCAGGGAATTTATATTCCCCATTTTATCATAAGCAAATAGTTCATTATACTTATTTTCAGTACCTGTTATTTTTGTGGAACCTGTCATACCGCAATAAGAAGCTTTCGTGAGCCTATCCAGAACATCATAGGTAAATGAATAGGTATGTTCATATCCGGGATTCTCACCGGGGATGTTCCATTTCATACCGGATATATTGCCGTTATAGGATGCTGAAAAGTCTGGCAGTCCTACCGTATTTTTATTATAATATAAATTCTCGGTAAACTTGGGACCAATTATATCTGTGATCCATCCTCGCACATTGTAGATGTAGATTATGTCACCAGATATTCCACCTAGCGTTTTTGAAATTAATTGCCCCAGCTTGTTATATGAATTCGAAGATAGAGTAATAACATCACCACTATTTATTTTATGGGTTGTTTTTACGAGCCTCTGAGCCTTATCAAATGTGTAACTATATACTTCGGTGTTTGTCGAAGATGTGCCATTTATTCCATTGGTCATATAAGTTTTGGTTGCTTTTCCTGTAAAATCAAGCAGGTTATAAGTAAAATCGTAACCCGCCAGATGATTGCTTGACCGGACTTGTACTATTCTGCCATATTTATCGAAATATGTTGAAATCAGTTCAAATTTTGAAGAGTCATTAATTTGATAAACACAGCTACCTGTAAGTAATGTTTTTGCATGAACTGTGTCAGGGGCAGAATACCCTGCAAGGGTAGTATAAATGAGGCTGCTTTTATATGAAGAGTATGTGCTTAACTTCAGAAAGTTGTAATTGTCATAATAATGTACTGTCAGTAATTTTGAAGGAGTAAGGTTTGAGCAGGTATAGCCACCCGTTGAACTACTGCCGGTATAACTTTCATTTGTGATAGTTCCTGAAAAGGTCGATTCCATTTGTGCACGGGTGTTTGTATTAATTATTATACCCCGGTAGAGAAACCTCCCGAATTTATCATATTTTTTTATCTCCCAGTTGTTTTTAAGCTTCTGGTTGCCATCCTGTGACAGGATCAAACGGTCGGCTTTGTCATAAACAAAATATGACCATTCGCATCCGGGCAGTTTCTTTTCGATGCATCTTTTGCGACCGTCATAATGATAAATAAAAGCATACAGATAAAGAACGGACCCGGAAGTTTCAGGAAATCCCGTAAGATTGGTATTCAGGTTATCTGCAGCCAGAGGAGGTAAAACATATCGCAGATTTCCCAGATCGTCATAAACATAGTAGGTATCGTAGCTGCCGGCTACCCTGCTTAACACCATAAGTCCTTGTTTGTCGGCATATTCAATCCGGCTTTTACCATCCTCATCAGTGGTTTGTACTCCGTTTAATGTAGCAGCAGCATAACAACCATTACTCTTAAGTTTATCGTTTTCAACATAAAAATATTTTACATCAGATCCGTTTAACTGATAACCTGTTGTTACTTTTTTTGAATTGGCGTACCAGTCATTCCCCGGGCCTGCCTGACTGATAACACGGTTTAACGGAGAAGCTTCATATCCGGTGGTTGAAAAAGGCTTGGCATCATTCAGATTGGAAGCAATTGCATGAGAGGCATAACCTGGATAAAACGCCCCGTTGTTTCCCTGTACCACGGCAGGCAGCCAGTTTTTTGAAAGTCTCCCTAATGCATCATATTCCAAAGCAGTTATCATATCTTCGCCTGAGGGCGCTAATGCTCTCTGAACTGTTTGGGAGAGCCTTCCTGATCCGTCATAATATTGTATCGTACTATTGGAATTAGCTTCAGTTAATAATGAAGGATCACTGACTGCCTGAAAGGGGATCGTGGTTACTGCATAATTCTGAGTTGTTGTTTGTGCAATTATGCTGATATGGACTAAAAGAATTATGAGTGAATAAATAAATTTCATCTTTGGAATATTTAAAGATTATATGTTAAAGTTCCTGAATCTTCACACTCGTATTCATACATCTCAGTACCACAGGCCATTCTCCAGTAAACATAGCCATATTGGGTTATGGTAACTTCCCAGGACCTTCCCATAACGGAATCGATATTGAAGGTACGGGTGCCTGACGGACAGCAGCCTGAGCTTATAAATCCGACCAGATAGGTAACATTTGGCTGCATAATATAAGTAGTGCAAAAAGTAAAAGAAACAGAGGCTGTTGTCCCAAAATTAAATGCACTGCCTGAAATTTTTGAGAAACCGGTATTGGTATCAAAACTGCATACTGATACACAGCATGTGAAATTTCCGGTATAACATGTTATTTTTTTACCCAGAAGATTATCCGTTATTTCACATTGGATATAAAATGTACCTGTCTGACTGCATGTGAAATAAAAAACGTCCGAACTGCTGTTCGTGGAACTGGCCGCCAGTGCTCCCGAACTGGTTTTTAAATACCAGTTGTAGGAAAAGCTTCCCGATCCGCCGGAGACAGTTACTTTGCCTGATGATAAATTGCCCTTTATAACATAGGATGGTTTTGATAAATATGCTGTAACAGGACTGTATCCGCCTAAACCGTTATCAGGATAATTCCTGAAACCAAACCTGTGCAGACTCAGGATATTCTTATCATCATCCCGGACCATGAATAATCGTCGGGATAAGTCATAAGTATAGTTTGTTGTTACTCCCGGGATATTTGTAGCTGTGGCAATACCGGTCAGGAGTTTATAGGAATATGTTGAAAACTGGGCTCTGTTAAAATTATTTTTCAGTCCCGTCCATAGAGTGATGCTTGAATAATCACCTGCCTTTCCGTCATATGATTGTATCTGTGAATATGTTGCTCCTCTTACCTGTGCCATCGAATATATCCCGCTGGCATCCCACAGATATGAAATGGGAGTTTCGTCTCTGCCGGTCATCTGCCTTATATTTCCTGTATTACTATAGATGTCATATGTTATTTCAGGGAATATTCCATAATGACTATCTCGGCTTGTTCCGTTATAATAGGTGAATGATGTCAAAGGATATGTGATCTCAAGTGAGTATATTTTATCCGGTGCATAATTGGTACTGCTTACTGCTTTATAAGTTGTCAGTTTGCTTCCTGTATATTTATTGTTTTTTAGCGTGATTTGCTCTACAGGAAAATTAATCATATTCAGTGTATTCATGTTGGCATAAACACCTGTATTTATATCGGAAGGATATCTGATAATTGTTTTCAGTGAATCTCCTCTGCTGTTATATGTGATGACAGCTGACTTAAGCCTTTTATTATTGTACCTGTATCTGGTAGTATTGGTTATAGACTGACTTCCATAATAGTCTGTTATTTTTTCTTCTTCAAGATAGACGGGAAAAGTATAAATGCAGTAACTATGGAGCATTACAAAGGATAAAGCCGAATTATTCAGGTATTGCAGGCCTAATTCGAAAGCCAGCCAGGCCATCCGCTGCTCTGAGGTGTCGGTGAGATAAATAGATGAAACATATTGATTATACCGGCCGGGATTTGAAGAATAAGTGTATGCTATGGTTCTTTTCAGAGTGTTTGATGAATCATAAAACCTTATTTCTTTTATGTGACCTCTTTCAAGTGCACAGGATGAGCTTTTACTCAGAGCCCCGACGAAAATATATTTATAAAAAAAGTTAAAAATTGCAGGTAAATTTGCCGTGCATGCATAGTAATTTTCATTCTGGTTGTTTTGACCTTCGGGCCGGTCCAGTGCTGAATACATGTCGTAAACTGTATAGCTTTTATCTGAAAGGGATTCAATGACCCTGGAATAAGTAACAGGAGGCTCTCCTTCAATTGATAAGAAATTCAGTGCTTCAGCAGTCATATATGACACAGCAGGGAATTTATAGAGAATTCCGCTACTTGAAAAACCAATATAACTCATTGATCCTGGGATATAATCAGGATTATTCGGATCGAAAGTATTAACGTATTTATATTTTCTTATCTGGTTGCCGAGTGTGATTTTTGCAATTCTCAGGCCTCCGGCTATTTTTGGTTCTTCTGAAAAACTGTTATAATAGCTGCTGAGGGTCTGTATATTTGAATATGAATATGTATGAGATTCATATTCAAACAACTCCGAATCACCTGTCGGATAGGTAACTGATGTGAGTATTCCAAGTTGTGAGTGTGTCGAAGATGGCATCTTTGCAGGCAGCGTTAAATTCTGGTTCAGGTAAGGATCTCTTAATCCGGGTTGGATGCGCCCTGTTAATTCCGGTTGTCCGTTATAAAATCCCCAGTAATCAGTACCGCATGATTGCGGGAAATCCGGTAGTAAATATGCAGAATTATACCCGAAAGAATAACGTTTATCGTCTACCCTCAATGAATCAAGAATATAATACCTGTTTGAAACCTTTGGCGAATATTTAAGAATTACAGAGCTTACTTTCTGATCTGCAGGATTTCTAAGCTCAATTTTATCAATAATTCTTGCATAATCAGGAGATTCACAAATTTTATGAGGTCTTTTTTCAGAAGTTATTGAAACTTTTCCTCCATTGAATATGATGTTTTTTAACACAACAGGTGAGGCAACCGCTCCAAAATCTTTATCAGACCACTCGGAAGTTCTGAAACGGATATGGATGTCAATATTAGGTTGATAAGTGAAGCTGATGTTCCTTCCGGTGGGAAATTCTATCCTGGTCAGATACCAGGCAAGACTTTGATAAGGTGTATAGTTTACTCCACCTGAGAGCTCAACGGATCCTTCCTCTGAACCGAAAGTAAATTTTGTTCCGTCATTAGCTGTCAGTTTGAAATAAAAGGTATTATTAAGATTTATAAGATTACTTGCATATTTCTCAACTTTAACAATATCCTGAGATTGGATCTTGAAGGTCTTATCATACCCCATTACAAAGTAACCAGAATAACCCAGGAAACTGAACGAGAAAATGTCTGGGCTGTACTCATACTGTGATATAAAAGAGGTATGATCGGTTCCCTGAAGAAATGTATATGCACTATTCCTGACATATTCATTGTTAACAGAATTGGCTGGCAGGTTAAAAAATCCCAACAGTCTTCCGGTACCCGGAGTATTGAATTCATCGGGCTCTTCATTCACTGTTCTTGTTATTGCACCTCCGGCCGATAACTTCCATCCAAATCCCACACTGCTGTAGGGATTTATCGGACGTAATCCTTCCCCCCCTATATATTTTAAGGAGACGGGAATTGTTATTTCGGGAGTTTGTATTTCAAATAAGGGAATTGTAACATCAGCCTGTCCTGTATAATATGAGACGCTGCTGAATACCTCCTGTTTATAGCTGAAAACATCGGGTGTTGAAAAGGTCTGACCAGGCAAGTTTCTTAATAATCCCTGAAAAGTTAAAACATTAAAGAGCAGGTAAATTCTCAGATAATATAGTTTTGGCCACTTAACTGAACTCCGGATCAGAAGCAGCTTATAAGGAGCAGCAAAAATATAATTCATCGTTAAGGATATTTAAAGGTTTGCAAAAAGGGGTGGTTACTTCCGCCGGATTAGATTATTCTTTTTGTTTCAGCAGGAAGACTGATTAAGATGTTTGATTTATATTTTTATCACCTTAAAAACCTTAACAGCTTTACCAGTAAAAACATTTATGAGATAAATTCCGGGGTTAAATCCATTCATATTTATTATTTCCGAATAGTTCTCTGCCTTTTTAAAGGTTTCGGGTAGAGAGAATCTGAGTATTCCCTTATCATCGAATACTTTGAATGAAACAACTCCATCATTGGTCAGGTCATACACAATATTCAGCCACGACCGTACCGGATTAGGAATCAGTTTAATGCTGGTCATGTGAAATTCTGTATTTTTAATTTCCTCAGATAGTTCCTTTAGCGACCAGTTGCTGGAGTCATCAAGTAAAAATGCTTTTTCAGGAGGGGGATAGAAAAATGAAGCCACCTTGTGTACGGACTCCCTTCCACCTGCCATTTTTGTTGTGGTTTTCACAGTCTCAAAAACAGGGTACCGATGGCCGGTTGCATACCAGGCATAACTTTCCAGCTTCATAGTCAGGCTGTCAAGCCCGGTCTGTAAATATTCGCGAATGCTCTTTATCCTGAGGACATTTTTAAAGGTTAAGCCCAGAGGAGTGATCAGAGTACCTGTTGCATCAGCGGTGATGGTTGTTTTACCGGATACATGCAGAGAAATAATGTGGCAATATTCTCCATATCCTTCAAAATCCGAACAGACAATATCGCCATATTTCACAGGAAACCGCAATCTGAGTTCCGGGATAGAATAATTCATTATTGTAGTGCTGTTTTCATACCCGGTATGTAGTAAAGAGTCTCCCCGGACAACATAACTGTAAATTGTTCCATGTTCAATTCCTTCAATCTTAACTGAATCTGGAGAAATGATTCGGTAACGCAGGTTGTAATAATCATTTACAGGATTCACCTTACGAAAATCCCAGGTTATATTTGTGCCGGCAATTCCAGGGTCAATATAATCTACCTGCTGTTTAACAAGTGAATCACCTGAACGAGGCATATTAGCAACCTTCATTAATTCAGTGAAAGGATTTCTCTGGGCCCGGATAAAATCTGTTTGGAACAGAGATATCAGGATACAGAGTAATTGGATAAAAAGATAGCGAGACATAATATATTGATTATTAAGTAATAATAACCAAGCTATTAAAATACAGTTTTGGAACACTTAAATCATCCAGAGGTTTTGATCAAATTCATTTGATCAAAATCACTACAAGCCTGTTAACTATAACTAAACTTATGAAGCACTAAAAACTGATACTATTTTGAAATACAGCTTATCAAATTTAAATAAATAAATGTTTTAAACAAAATTTTCCTGACTGAAATTTGATTACTCCGCAGACTTGTAAAAATCCGATTTTCATCCATATTCTTGCATTTCTTGAATAAAACTCCGAAATTAGATGGCAACTCATTTTCTGACCTGAAAGCTCTGATTTATGGTTCAGGAGTGCTATATATTAAACCTGATTCAATCGAAAGATTCATCAGAATTCTTTATACCAACAAAATCTTATAATCCATGAAGAAAATTTTGTTTGTTTCTTTTGTTGTGTTTGTTGTCGGACAGGTTCTTCTGACATCGTGTAAGGATGAAGAACCTGAAGGTCCTCCGATAGCAGGGATCTTTTACAGCATTGCTGATAAGCAGGTTGCATTTACTGCCCTCACAAAGAGGGCTGACACCTGGAACTGGGATTTCGGTGACGGTCAGACCAGTACCGAAATGAACCCGGTTCATATTTACAAGGAAGGTGGTATTTATGATGTCAAACTTAGTGCTACAGGCAATGGCAAGACTGTTGAAGCGGCGACGGTAGTGTCCCTTGCACTTTCAAAAATGCAGATGCTGACAGGTGGCCTGAAATCACCAAATGGCAAGAAATGGAAGATAAGCAGTGCTCACTCGGAGAAAGATTGCTTTGCCCTGGCTGATGATAATTTTACAAACATTCAGGAAATCGGGACCGGAATGCTTGGCAATGTCGGTCTTGGGCTGGGTGAAGTGTATGATGATATTTTTATCTTCAAACATGACGGAATTTATATACATTCTCCGCAACATGGTGGTGCTTTAGCAGGATTGGTTTATTCCATACTTACGCAGCAAACAATCCTTAAAGCAACCCCGGTGAGCCAGAGCTTTGGCTTATGCTATACGGCATGGGCCCCCCAGGCTGCAACATTCACGCTGAATGAGAAGAAAAACCTGGGCATCACTACAGTCAGCCCTGATGGCAATACTCCGACGGAACGACTGTATAAGGACGTTATGACGCTTGAATTCTCGGGAAATGAATTCATCGGATTTATGGATTTTACCCGTGAGTGCATTGTCCAGGAATTAACCCCTGCAAAGATGCGGCTTGCTATGTTCGTCTGTACCACACAGAAAGCACATTACAACAAACCTTCACATGTTGTGATCCTTACATTCGAAACAGTGCCTTAAAAGGTCTTTGTATTGTGAATTTGACGATTTAATAACCAGCATAAATATTAAGCATGAAATATTTTAATTATATAAAAGACATTATCCGGAATATAATACCGGTAATGTTTATACAATTCCTGCTGATAATTGACCTTCAGGCTTTTACCCCTTCAGGAAAGGGTCCTGCCCCGGCTCCTGATTATCCTGATCAGCAAGGATTTGTAATTACCGGACGTGTAACCTCCGGTATTGATAATACAATTATGCCCGGTGTAAGTATAGTTGTTAAGGGAACCCAACGGGGAACTGTGACAAATTCCGCAGGAGAATATACACTTGAAGTTCCCAATGCAGATGCTATACTTGTATTTTCATTTATCGGGTATAATACTCAGGAGATCACAGCCGGTAACAAGAGAGTGATCAATATAATCATGACTGAAGCCGTTGAAGCTCTCGATGAGGTTGTTGTTACAGCTTTGGGTATTACACGAAGGGAAAAATCCCTTGGATATTCTGTCGGGACTGTGAGCGGAGAAGATCTGGCAAGGGTTGTACAGGAAAATGCTATAAATTCCCTTGCGGGCAAAGTAACCGGTGTACAGATCAGTTCCACAGGTGGGACCGGATCATCTGTGAGCATGGTAATAAGAGGCGCAACATCATTAAGCAATGATAATCAGCCTCTTTTCGTAATTGACGGAGTACCAATTGTCAATACACTAAATAATATAGCCGGTTTCGGCAGTGACAATCGTGTGGATTACGGGAATGCCATTTCAGATCTGAATTCCGATGATATCGAAAGTGTTTCTGTTCTGAAGGGCCCGAGTGCTGCTGCTTTGTATGGCTCAAGAGCAGGTAACGGCGTGGTGCTGATAACCACAAAGTCGGGACATAAAAGTAAAGGTATGAGAGTTAACATCAGTACCAACAATGTTTTCGACATGCCTTATAAATATTTTCCGGTACAGAAAAAATTCGCAACAGGATATTTTTCATTTACACCCGAAGATCTTCCTGCAGGATATACTATGAAGGTCAATCCTGCTGAAGCAGCAGGGTCCGGAATACAGCTCGACAAGGAATACTTTGCTGTTCAATGGAACAGCCCCAGAGATGCTAATGGAGTTCAGGTGCCCATGGAACTGGTCGGTCATCCGGACAATATCGCAAATTTTGTCCAAACGGGTATAACCTCCACAAATGAGGTATCCGTATCGAATAACACCGATATGATGAATTACCGTATAGGAATATCAAATATGTCAAACAGGGGAATAATTCCCAATTCCGACCTGTTCAGGAATAACGTTACGGCAGCGACTACTTTACGGGTCAGGGAAAATATTACAGTCAGTTCAAACATTAACTATAATAAATCATGGTCCAACAACAGACCCGCAAGTAACAGGGGGACTAATCCTTTACAGTGGGCATATAATGTACCTCAGGAAACCGATATAAGAGATCTTAAGAGCTACTGGGAAGAAGGTCTTGAAGGCATTCAGCAGAGAACACCTTACAACGGGTTATATAATAATCCGTATTTCCTTGCTAACGAAGTAAATAACAGCTTTAGCAGGGACAGGATCTTCGGTAATCTGAAAGCTGAATGGAAGATTTTCAAAGATTTCAGCATAATGGGAAGATATTCGCTTGATCAGTTCTCGGAAAAACGGGAATCAAAATTATCCCCGAGTTATACGGGAGAACCCAATAACGGAGCATATGGTGTTCAGGACATAACCAGTTACGAAAGGAATGTAGATTTTCTGGCAACTTATTCGAAGGTAACTGATATTATAAGCTTATCAGTATCCGCAGGAGGAAATGCTCTCTACAAAAAAGGAACATCTATGAGCAGCTCATCAAAGTCGGGAGCAGGCCTGATTGTACCCAATGTGTTCACTCTCAGTAATATCAAATCGGGTTCCCTGGATTACGGAAGCTACTGGTCCCAGAAAGCAATATATAGCTTATACGGTCTTATCAATCTTGGATTTAAAGACATGATATTCCTGGATCTTACAGGCCGGAATGACTGGTCAAGCACATTGCCGAAAGAAAACTGGTCATACTTCTACCCGTCTGCTTCATTGAGCATACTGGTGAATGAAATGATAAATATGGGAGAAAGTGTTGATCTTTTCAAGATAAGAGGAGGATGGGCAAAGGTTGGTAATGACACTGATCCTTACCAGCTTTACAGCACTTATGGAAATGCGGGGCAATGGGGCGATGCAACACGGCTTGCCAAATCGGGGCAGATACTTACTCCAAATCTGAAACCTGAAGAAGCCGTTTCAAAAGAGGCAGGACTCGATCTGAGTTTCCTGAAAAACAGATTAAGGTTTGAGGGGACTTATTATGTTGTTGAAAACCGGAACCAGATAATCAGGAATATACCTGTAGCCAGTTCAACAGGATCCGATGCCGTTAATATTAATGCCGGTCTGATCAGGAGTAAGGGCTGGGAGTTCATGATCGGGGTGACCCTTGTTAAAACTCCCAACTGGTTCTGGGATGTCAGCGC
Source organism: Bacteroidota bacterium (assembly GCA_029564935.1). Taxonomy (GTDB): domain Bacteria; phylum Bacteroidota; class Bacteroidia; order Bacteroidales; family VadinHA17; genus LD21. The sequence goes on along the minus strand of JAKQPD010000024.1, from coordinate 11,496 downwards.
TAATTTCACAAGGAACAGAACCCGGGTAGTTGAAATTGCTGAGGGGATTGACGTCATCAAGTTCTGGGAAGATGCAAAGGGTGGTGCATGGTCATATGTAGGGGATGAGGTTGGTGCAATTTATGATGCCGAAATCATTACCGTGACTGATAAAAATTCTCCGTATTATGGCTATCCCATATTGGATGAAGCCGAGATGGAATGGGGTGCTGTTGAAATGCGATATACGAAAAACAAGGTTGGTAATTATAATCCGAGATTTATTATGGGCTTCCAGAGCTCTCTTTCATATAAAGCATTTTCACTGAATATGACCTTCGACTGGAGAAACGGAGGCCAGTTCATTTCCCAGACACAGAGGTATATGGCAGAGGATGGTAAATCCCAGATCTGGCTGGATAATCTTATTCATCCGGGAGGAAGAACGGGAAAAGAATTACGTGACTGGCTGGTTGAAAATGAAGATAAGTACATTAAGAACGGATTTCATGTTGTCGGCGGGCCAACTGCTGAATATGGAGGATTCCGTGAAAATTACAGCGGGGTATATGTAAGCGATGGAGTTTTTGTTCCGGGAGTCTGGGCAGTGGATGACGGTGAAGGTGGTGTGACATATGTTGAGAATCTGGGTGAGGAAGGAACTGTCATTACTCCATATGTGGTCAGTTATCCATGGGGATTTGCCAGGCCCTCAATGTTCGATTCCGACTTTGTGAAGCTCAGGGAGATCTCATTAAGTTACAACGTTCCCCGCGACCTGATAAGCAGGATAGGATTCGTTCAGAATATTGCACTTTCACTTTACAGCAGGAACATAATACTCTGGACAAAAGCTAAAGCAGGGATAGATCCTGAAAGGGCATTTCAGGCTGAAAGTTCGACAGGAGGTACAAGAGGAACACAATTCAAGCAGGGTATCGAAAGATATAACCTTGAACCCTGGGTAATTCCTCTCGGAATTAAGTTAGATATAACATTCTAGAATTTTAAATCTGAAATTATGAAAGCAATAAATTATAAAATTTCAGCGGTCCTTATAATATTCCTGTTGATTATTGTATCATGTCTGGACCTTGAAGAACTGAATATAAATCCCAATGGGGTTGACCCTGCAGAGGCACAGCCATTTCTTCTGATGAGTACTGTACTAACATATACTGGACAGAATGTTGTCAGCCTGGGTTTTGGCGATCTCGCAGGCGTAATGCAGCATACTCAGAAAGATGGATGGAGCGGGGGACATAATGCTTATGACTGGTCCGACCAGAACTGGGGAGGCTATTACGGAATCCTGAGAAATACAGAGGAAATGCTGAAAAAGACAGAGGCATCCGGATTGGAATTTTATCAGGCAGTGGCACTTATAATGAAAGCGTATAATTACGGAATGATAGCTGACCTTTGGGGAGATGCTCCTTTCTCTGAAGCGCTTCAGGGTGAGACAGGAAATCTGAAGCCGGCATATGATTCCCAGAAAGACATATATATTGGTATCCTTGGTTATCTGGAAACTGCCAATACATTATTGTCGAAGAGCCAGGATCAGTATTCCGATATTAATCCGGTACAGGATGTCCTTTTCAGAGGGTCGGTGATGAAATGGAGAAAATTTACCAATTCCCTTGCACTCAGATATTATATGAGAATTTCTTCAAAAGAATCTTCCCTGGCTAAAACAGGTATAGAAAAGATCGTTGGGAATCCTTCACAATATCCGATTATCCGGGAATCTTCAGATGATGCGAATATAGATTATGTTGGCAACAGCACATCGGATTCGTGGCCATGTAATACTACATTTGATGTCAGCGAGACAAACTGGAGGAGACTTAAAATGTGTTCGACACTCGTTGAAAAATTACAGGAGCTTGACGATCCGAGACTTGCTCTATGGGCAAATAAAATAACCACTCCTCTTGTTATAGATCAGGCAAAACCCGATGATTATGATGAAATTGTGGATGGAAAGAGGATCATAGCGCAGAACGTGGCTGATACCTATGTGTCAACCTATGGTGTTGAGATCGATCCTGATCCGGAATATGTGGGACTTCCTCCATCATGGTCAATTTTGCCGCAGGCATACAATCTCTGCCCCAACCTGGAACAGGCACCGATAAACCCTCATGCTTCTCACATTAATAATATGTATAAATCACCTTCCGGACCTCATCTTAAGGCACGCCTTATTTCAGCTGCAGAGGTTAATTTCATCCTTGCAGAAGCAGCACTGAAAGGATGGTCTGCCGGCGGCACGGTAAAGGATCTGTATGAGGCAGGGGTCAAATCCTCAATGGATGCCTGGGGTCTGACCGGATCATATTCAGATTACATTGAAGGAGAAGGAGTTGCCTTTGAAGGTACACTAAGTCAGATCATTGAACAGAAATGGATTGCAAGCTGGACTTCAGCTGCTGAAGCCTGGTTTGATTACAGAAGAACAGGTTATCCTGCACTTGCACCCGGGAAGATCGTAAAAAGAAATGCTATTCCCCTGAGGTTTTATTACGGTACAAATGAATTATTATATAATCCGGAGAAAGCTGAAGCAGCCATACAGGGACTTGAAACAACTTCATTTTCATCGAGCGACGGGAAAAACAGTCCATGGTCCAAATCATGGTTGCTCCAGGGTACCGGGAAACCATGGTAACAGGTTCAGAATTCCGGGTTCAGGGTTTTATTAGACGGATGTTCACAAATTCGCGAAAAGTGATCGGAATCAGTTGAGGTAAAGCTTAAAGAATTCATCCATTTTTTTCTGGCAGAATTCATTTACTCTCAGAACGATATCCATTGTATGAGGCCAGCCGGGAAGCCGGTAAAGAACACATGGGACTCCGAGCGAATCGAGCTTGCTTTTGAGCATGTCAGACTGGGATGCCGGAACAAGTTTATCTGATGTCCCATGGAAAATAAGTGTGGGGGGATCATTTTTATCCAGATAATTAACGGGGGAAGCTTCTCTGAAGATTTCGGGAGCTTCATCCCATCTTCTGGCAAGAAACGCAGTTATGAGCGGATGATTCCTTGCATATTCTGTTGTAAGATCAACAGGTCCGTAAATATCCACAACTGCTTTTACTTTTTGGTCACCCGGAATAAGGTCTGAAGTGTCGTTAATATGAGCCGGATTATTCCACCCGTAAGCTGCCAGAGTGGCAAGATGAGCCCCGGCTGATCCTCCTATAAGGGCAATCCTTGATGGATCATATCCGTAATTTTCTGCATTCCCGTGTAACCATTTTAATGCATCGGTAATATCTTCAATACAGGCAGGATAAGGACCATCCTTAAGCAGCCGGTAAGATACTGTTGCTGTAACATAACCTTTCCGGGCATAGCTTATCAGATAAACAAGATAATCAGATCGTTTTCCGCTTTTCCATGATCCGCCATGGATAAATACAAGAAGTGGTGCAGGCTTATCAAGTTTTTCAGGGCGGTAAATATCAAGCTGAAGGGATTTCCCGTTGATATTTTTATATTCAATGTCCTTTATTTCCTCAATATTCGCCGGAACTGCCGGCTCAAGCTCTGCCAGCTTTTCAATCCCGAGCCATATTGCCGCATATGCCACAGGAGTTAAATAGTAACCCATTGGAGGTTTTGTTGGATTGAGCGATGACCATACACGGGGGAACACCATCCAAAAGAAAAAAATGATGATTACTGCCAGTAAGCCCAGAAGGAAGGATTTCAAAATACGGAGTGCCATAAATTATGCATATTTATTTTGGGTATAATTTAAACAGTTTCAGGTTCCGGGTTCCAGGTTCCGGGTTCCAGAACCTGGAACTTTGAACCTGGAACTTTGAACCTGGAACTTTGAACCTGGAACTTCGAACCAGGAACTTTGAACCAGCAACCAGCAACCAGTATCCATCCCATTATTCAAGCTCCCCAAGCATCTCCCTCAGGTTTCTGTGAAGAATCCCTGCCGTTTCCGGCCCCAGGGAATTCTCTTCACCATATGGAGAATCTTCCCTTCCGTAGGTATATGGGGCTTTAACATCCCACTGGCTTTTCGGGATTATATATCCTGTTTCATCGTTAGCAAGGCCGAAGATAAATTTATTTTGCCCCGGCATCATTTCTCTTACAGGAGGTATTTCATACGGAGTGATTGAAAAATCATTCCCGTCAGGTGCCTCAATCCCGCCGTTTACAATTTCAGGGTATACCTCTCCGGGCAGGGTGGCGAATGAAATCGGGCCGATTGTGAATGCTGCCAGTTCCGATCTCATTTTCATCCATCCGCTGATACCCCTGTCCAGAACACCGAACATCACGGCAAGCCGGAACAGTTTGTTCTCAATGGGCAGAGTGACTGTCCTCGCGACAAGCCTTATTGCAGCTGAATCGATCTTTTCAACCGGATTTTCAATAGCTTTCAGCACAAGCATTGCAACCCGGGTCCCCTGAGCTTTTGCTTTTTCGAAAGAAGGTTCATTATATTCAATTTCTGTGAAAGGATCTTTTACTCCAAGACTGGGGTGAGTTGTCATAAGTCCGCCAATTGCACCATTGAAATATAGTACAGTTCCTCCGGTACCCTTTATAACCAGAGAGTCGCCGGAATAGATTCCATTCTCAATGCCCTCCCTCACATAATGTGGAAAGTCGGAGGTGATAAGAAGATTCTTTCCCCACAGGGTTTCAGGATGGTCAGCCCAGGATACAAGAGAACCCATAGTTTTTCCGCTGACCTTATCCACAGCTCTTATGATCCTTAATCCCGGATCATAAACATCCGGTTTACGTGTATCGGTTACAAGATATTCTGCTCCTGACAAATCTTCTGATATTTCGAGCACTGCCGGGCGCAGATTGTCTGCAGCAGTAACTACCGATTCCACTATCCGGTTTTTCACATATTTAATATAAACTTTGTCGACACCGCTTTTAAATGGCGACCTGCCCCATAAACCAAGAATATCAGGGCCTTCGTGTGTATGCGTGGAGGCTACCAGTAAATAGTCGATGCCTGCATCCTGAGGAATGCTGTTCCTGGTATCAATCACATAATTATTCATGAAGCCGATAGCATCAAGTGCTACCAGTGCAATTCTGGTGGTTCCGTCATCAATGATCATTGTCCTTGCCCACAGATCGTCGTGAATTCCGTTTGCAGCACGTCCGTTACCGAATCCCGCAATCCAGATGGGATCAAAAACGCCATTCCCGTTCCCATCAGTGAAGGTATCTCCCTTCTCAGGTTCATATTTTGCATTTTCATCTGAATCAAACCATCTGTCAGGTACTTCGGGGGTAATTGTAACTGATGCGAACCCTGCTTTCAGAGCTGATTCTTTGCCGGTTAAGATCTTCATATCAACCTCATAACCGGGATTCCTGTCTTTCAGATTTTTTCCGGCTATAACCAAAAGTATTATTATGGCAGTTAACAGAAATAATCCGATAAATTTGAAAATGCTCTTCATTATCCTGATTTATTAATTGTTTTATTTAACCCAAAGTTGATCATAAATGGCATAATTTCAAAGTTCATAAAAAAAGTGAGTAATAAAATATATATCAATTCATCAGGAAAAATTACTTTTATATTCTTTATCCTGTAACAGGTTGATCATTGATCCGTCTTTCAGGGGAAAATATTTATTTATACTTTAATGGGGAACAATAGGAAAGTAGTGATTGTTGGAGCCGGAGTAGGTGGCATTGCAACAGCAATTTACCTGTCGAGGGCCGGTTATAAGGTTGAAGTTTTTGAGAAGAATTCATTACCGGGAGGAAGATGCGGCCAGGTAATACGGGACGGCCACCGGTTTGATCTGGGAGCCACTATGCTTCTAATGCCTGGTATTTATAATGAGATATTCGGTTCGCTGGGGATAGAACTCATAAGCGGAAAAGATATTTTCCCGCTAAAGGATCTTTACAGGATACACTTTGATGATGGTACATCACTGTCATTGACAACTGATAAGGTCAGGATGAAAGACCAGCTGGAAAGTATTGAGCCAGGAAGCTATGAGATGGCTGAAAAATATGTAGGGGATGGCTATAAGATTTTCAGACTTGGTATGGATAAACTCATCGGACGTAATTTTTATAATCTGTTTCAACTTGTTAATTTTAAGAATATCGGACTTCTGATAAAGCTGAAGGTCTTCATTTCCAACTGGAACTATGCAAAAAAATTTTTCCGGCATCCGCATCTGAGAATGGCATATACATTTCAGAATATTTATGTTGGTCAGAGCCCCTTCGATTCCCCGGCGCTTTTTTCGATGGTACCGGCCGCCGAGCTTACTGAAGGATCATTTTTCGTAAAAGGCGGCATGTTTGGAATTGTTGAAAAACTTATGAAAGCTGCGATGGATTCCGGGGTTGTCTTTCATTTTAAATCTCCTGCAGGCAGAATTGTAATAAAGGATAAAAGAGCTGCAGGGATAATTCTGGAGGATGGTACATTTCATGATGCCGGTGTTGTGATCGCAAATGCAGATCTTCCATACGTTTACCGTGAACTTCTGCCCGATAAAAGAAAAGCTGACAGGCTGGGAAAGCTCAAATATTCATGCTCCGCTGTTTGCCTTCACTGGGGTCTGGATAAAGTTTATCCTCAGCTCGATCACCATAACGTATTCCTGTCGGATGGTTTTAAAGAGGGTCTCGACAGGATATTCAGAGATAAGACGATGGGTGACAGGCCATGCTTCTATGTACATGCTCCCGCAAGATCAGATCCGGATGCAGCTCCGGCAGGACAGGAAAGCCTTTCATTTGTGGTGGCGACCGGACATCTTGACAAAAAGAAAGATCAGGATTGGGATTCAATCAAAAGGAAGGCTCATGATTACATAATTGAAAGGCTGAAAAAATCAGGATTGGATGATATTGATCAGCATATTAAATTTGAGCTGGCATATACACCGGAAAGCTGGGAATCGGGATGCAACGTTGTACGGGGAGCTGTATTCGGAAGTCTGGGCCATAACATTTTTCAGATGGGGTATTTTCGTCCTCATAACCGTCATGATCGTTACCAAAATGTGTATTTTACAGGTGGAAGCACTCATCCCGGGAATGGGATACCCAATGTTCTGATTTCTGCAAAGCTTGTCTCGGAGAGGATCCTATCCGGAAAATAAATTTGTATTTAACAGGAAATAATTAATGAACCCGCAAAAAGAAGAATTCCTTAAAATATTCGCTTCAATAGAATTCGACAAAATCAAAGATCATCCAAATATTCTGATCGCTGCCAGGTTCTGGTCTCATGAAAGATATTGTGCGGCAAAGATCTTTTACAGGTTCATGAGAAAGATCGACGACATGATTGATGATTATAAAGCATCTCATAAAACTATTGCGGAAAATGAAAGGGACGGCTTTATTTCAAAAGTCAATGAATCGCTGAACATAATAATCAGGTCGGAGGAGTGTAATCCTCTTCAGCAGGAGATTATCCATACTATTGAAAAGTTCAGTATGCCTCTGTGGCCCCTGGAGGATTTCGCCAGATCGATGCTGTATGATATAAATAATGACGGATTCCCTACGCTTGATTCATTCATCAGGTATTCCGGAGGAGCTTCTGTCGCGCCGGCCTCGGTATTTGTCCATCTTAACGGACTATCCCATCAGGATGGGAAATATGAACCACCTGTTTTCAACGTCAGGGAAGCTGCAACTCCATGCGCATTATTTAGTTACCTTGTCCATATTATCCGTGATTTTCAGAAAGACCAGCTTAATAACCTGAATTATTTTGCCGATGATATGCTTCAGAAATTCAGGCTTAGCAGGTTTGATCTTAAAGAGATCGCATATGGACATCCGGTACCTGATAATTTCAGGCATATGATAAAGGAATATTATCTTCTGGCTGATAATTACAGGATTAAAACATATGAAATGCTTGATAAAATCCTTCCTCTTCACACTCCCAGATATCAGTTGAGCCTGATGATAATATTCAACCTGTATCTTATGGTATTTGAAAGGATCGATGTTGAGAAAGGCGATTTCAGGAGCACCTCACTTAATCCGACACCTGAGGAGACCAGGCAAAGGGTTTATGAGACTATTGTACATTTTGCCTCAAGATAAAACCTGTTCTGTTATTTCAGGTTTCAGGTTCCCCACCTTCGCTTAAGCTTCGGTGGGCGAAGCAGGTTCCCCACCTTCGCTTAAGCTTCGGTGGGCGAAGCAGGTTCCCCACCTTCGCTTAAGCTTCGGTGGGCGAAGCAGGTTCCAGGTTTAGGGTTAAAGTGATATCTATATTACAGAGGCTTGCATGAAGTCATAAACTGAGTGATCAGTCTTTCCATATCTTTCTGATTATCCAGCTGGTTGAAGAATTGATCGAGGAAATCGGTAATATCTTTTTTAGACCTCTGTTCAAGCAATGGGAAATCATTGATAACTGAATAGAAAGATTCTTTAAGGTTTTTGAATTCCTCCAGAGCCCTGACAAATTCCTCCCGGCTTCTGCATATTCCTGTGTATTTCCGGTCGCGATTGGATTTCAATCCGGTGGCCTCATCCGGGAAGCCATATGGTGCATTAACCAGTCCGGTCAGGTCAAAATCATACGGAACAGCCACACCGAGCCCTGTCCCTGCATAATTTTCCGGAACGATCACTGAAATATTGTGAAGCCCCGGTACTGCCCAGTCCCACTGGGCAACCATATAACTGAAAATTGCAACCCTGTCCATTAGCTTCGGTACAATATTTTTCTGGGTCAGATGTGTTACTTTAACAATCGAGGAGTTTGTCCTCATTGCCATTATCTCGAGTGGCTCTATCAAGAATCCATATTGGTTAATTGGCTTCCTTTCCTTATGAGTATCAATATATTCAATTCTCAGAAGCCTCACCCTGAAACTTGTATCGGTCAGGACACTGAATAATTTATATACCAGATATTCTCTCAGGACAAAATCGTCATAAGCTTTACCCTGCTGGCAATGAGTGACCAGTTTGATCTTCTTGATCTTTCCGGTGTCGGGATATGCATTGACCGGTTTCTTAAAGTTCAGCCGGATTGGCGGGAAACCACAGGTTTTGAACCGGTAATTTCCCCTTGGTTTTATTTTTACTTTACGGTCAATAGTATCCGTATCTGAAAGTATAAAGTCAATTTCACCATCAAGTGAACCTGTTTTAAGATTTTTTTTCAGGAAAGTTGACAGGTCAAATTTTAATGTGACGTTCAGTATGTCTTCACTACCGAAAAGAGTTAATTTCTTTCCTGCAGTATCGGTCTTTGAAGCCTGATGTTCAGCCGGATTACCCTGAACGGAAAATACACCTGAAGCAGCAGCCAGCAGAAGGATCAGACATAATAATGTCCTGTAAGATCCGGATGTTGAAAATGATTTAGTTTTCTTCATTGGATTTATCCCTGGTTAAAATTGAAACATACTTTTTTATTACCGGCCATTTATCTTCTTTTATTTTAGCACCTACTACCTCTATTACATTACCGGCAAGCATTGATCCGAGTATTCCGCATTTCTCAAGGTCGAGATCATTTGCATAAGCATATAAAAAACCTGATGCATAAAGGTCTCCGGCGCCGGTTGTATCCAAACATCTGACCGGCATGGAATCCACTTTTATAAGTTCCTCACCTTTTTTCAGCCAAGATCCGGCAGGGCCGATTTTTACAACAGAGATACTGCAGTATTCGGACAGCTTTTTTACAGCTTCCTCAGGTGCCAATCCGGTGAAAACCCTTGCTTCATCCTCATTTGCAAAGATCACATCTACATAATTTCCGACGATTTTCTTAAAGTCATTCAGATAAGCTTCAACAACATTATAACTGGACAGATCGAGTGCGATTGTCATATTCTTTTCCCTGGCGATTTTACATGCTGATTCCACAAGGGGCAGATTGTTAATCAGGTAACCTTCAAGATAGAAAATATCAAAACCGTTAAAAAAATCCGGATCAAGGTCTTTTGCATCGAGTTCAACAGCAGCTCCAAGATGTGTAGCAAAGGTTCTTTCCTTATCTCTGGTTATGAGAGCTATTGCTGTTCCTGTTATTGAATCACGGAGTGACAGAAAAGTTTTAACCCCTGCGCGTTTCATTTCAGCTTCAAAAATATCACCTGTCTCATCTTTACCGATCGAGCCTATAAATCCTGTTCCGGCGCCCAGCATTGCCAGACCATGAATTGTATTGGCAGCGGAGCCGCCGGGGGAGAAGGTCCTTTTGAAATTTACGGTTTCAGATTTGATCAGGTTTGATCTTTTTTCATCCACAAGTTGCATACTTCCTTTCGGAAGTGAGAATTCTTCAAGCAGCTTATCATCTGTGATCGGGGTCATTACATCAACAAGAGCATTTCCTATGCCGAGTATTTTCTTCATTCTTAAAAATTTCTTTAAAGATATTGCTTAATTCAGTAAAAGCCCTTATTTTTGGGTCGCTAAATTTTAACAACATTTAGCAAAAATTCCTCAGTAGCTCAGTTGGTTAGAGCAATGGACTGTTAATCCATGGGTCGTAAGTTCGAGTCTTACCTGGGGAGCTTGAAAAAGAGCGATTGTGGGAGCGAGAGTGACCACACTCGCTCTTTTTTCCTCAAGACTCACTCTCACACTCGCTCTGGTCTTGGTGTCTGGGAGTCTTCTGGCCTTGACCAGGAGACTAGCAGACCTGGAGACCAGGAGACTCAACAGTTCTTTTGTTTTTACGCCAGAAAGACGCCCTATTTTGCTACCTTAACACATATTAGCCGCGTCTGATCTCTGATCAGAAGCTTGCCATCGGAAAGAGCTATCGGAGCCCAGTTCTGTGATCCCCCCCCAATTCTTGAAGCCATGTGATCATTCCCGGATGCAGAACTTTCCTGAAGAACTTCTGCCGTCGCCAGAGGTTTATATCCTTCGGGTGAAGGATCTATAATGTACAATGATTTTCTGCCGTCAGTTGCAATTATTACTCCATCAGCAAGTATCATGCTCCCTTTATCAAACAGTGGATTACGCATCGTTTTCCAGAGCACCTTTCCATTCATATCCATGCAGGCCAGACCTTCCTTTTTGCTGTTAGTAGAGAATTGCGCGTAAAAATAACCATTATAGAAAATGGGAGGCTTGGTATGATCGCCGAAATCGTTATGTTTGAAGAGCTCGGTAGTACCGAAGGTTCCATCTGCCTTTTTCCCCACTTTAATCATAACAACACCATTCTCGTATCCACCAGCTACCAGCACTTTATTGTTTCCGGCATCAACAGCGCTTGGCACTGAGATATGACACAGCCAGTCATTGTAATCCCACAATAATTTACCTGTTATTGGATCTAACCCGACAATCCTGCCATTTGTTTGTGGTAATTCCCTATGCCCAATTGGATTTGTGGATGAAATAACCATTACAATGTGGTCTTTGCCGTCGATTTTCACGACAGAGGGACTTGCATATGATTCATTCCCAAGATTGGGCGTTTTCCATACAACATCGCCTTTAAGTTTGTTGTATGCAACAACTCCTGCCTCCGGCGCC
>JAKQPD010000004.1 GCA_029564935.1 Bacteroidota bacterium | reverse complement strand
GGACATCTCTGCGCGTAAAAAGGATATAGCCGGGATCAGCCGGGATCAGGTTGTGAATCCGGACAGTAATTATTGTTTCGGGATTGGCGGTGCAGGGACTTTTTCTGACGGAAAGCTTTATACAAGATCAAAAAAGCGGGGAGATAATACAAGGGTGCTTGAACTTCTTGTTCATCATGGTGCACCTGAAAATATCCTATATGATTCCCATCCTCATCTGGGAACCGACAGGCTTCCCGCAATAATAAAGAATATTAAGAACTCAATCATCGATTCAGGGGGACTTGTTCTTCAGGAGAAGAGAGTAAGTGATCTGATAATTGAAAGTGATCAGGTTAAAGGACTGGTTATATCAGGAAGTGAAAAGTATTATTCTTCAGATGTTATTCTTGCCACAGGGCACTCGGCAACAGATATTTACAATATCCTTTATAAAAATGGTATCCTTCTTGAAATGAAGCCATCTGCGATGGGAGTGAGGGTAGAGCATTCCCAGGAGCTCATTGACAGGATACAATACCACGGTAATCCAAGGGGGAAATTCCTTCCTGCTGCAGCCTATAATCTTGTAAGGCAGGTAGATGGGAGAGGGGTTTATTCTTTCTGTATGTGTCCCGGCGGATTCATTGTTCCTTCCGCCACTTCACAGGAGGAGGTTGTTGTCAACGGGATGTCACCCTCCGGACGCAATTCTCCTTATGCCAATTCGGGGATCGTTGTCGAAATGAGGCCGGAGGATTTTGCCGGATATTCAGGTGCGGGAGTTTTGGCCGGACTGGAATTCCGCAGGGAGCTTGAGAGAGCTGCATGGAATGAGGGAGGGAAGACTCAGCAGGCTCCGGCCCAGAGACTGATGGATTTTATCACCGGAACGGTCTCATCGTCATTGCCAAAGACCTCATATTTCCCGGGAGTGACACCATCACCACTTCACAAATGGCTGCCCCCAATAATATCTGAAAGGCTGAGGGAAGGATTCAGACAGTTCGGTAAGATAATGAAAGGATATCTTACAAACGATGCAGTGATCCTTGGAGTTGAGTCACGGACATCCTCACCGGTGAGGATTCCCAGAGATCCTGATACGATGGAGCATATTGTTATAAAAGGGCTTTATCCCTGTGGTGAAGGCTCCGGCTATGCAGGCGGAATCGTTTCTTCTGCTGTTGATGGTATGCTTGCTGCAGAGGCTCTGGCCAAAAAGCCTGGGTAGAATAGCCGTCAACTATAGGGAGACTTGGGTACAAAACTTTCCCCTCCTTTTTTCAAGGAGGGGTGGCCAGACGCTAAAATAGTCGGATTTGAAGAAATATAAATTGTCTGGCCGGGGTGGTTAATTAAATTCTGAGAAATAATTTCACTTCTGCAGAATCCGCTTTATGGAATCACTTAAAGTCAAAAAATCCTGAAGGAAGAAAGTTCAGAAGATAACAAAGTTCAACCACCCCGGCCGGGAAAGCATAAGTGTAAACATTTCAAAATCAGCAATCCCGGCCACCCCTCCTTAAAAAAAGGAGGGGAAACTTATATCCCCTAAACTTCTTAATCTGACGAATATGCTATTCGTCTCTAAGTCCCTTCGTCTCTTCGTCCCTATATCTCTTAGTCACCCTTTCTCCCCCTCTCCCTTTCTCCCCCTCTCACTCCTCATCGCTCACCCCTCACGCCTCACCCCTCACGCCTCACCCCTCACGCCTCACCCCTCACCCCTCACGCCTCATGCCTCACCCCTGCCTTCCCCTGGCTCTCGTAAACTCCGAGAAGATAACCGACGCTGCCATACTTACATTAAGCGAGTCGATCCCCGTGCCTGTTCCGCTGATCCTCGGGATCATTATCCTGTCGGTGATGAAAGGTTGCAGCTCTTCAGATATACCTTTCGACTCATTTCCAAGGAAGATAATACCGGTTTTGCAGAGTTTATGGGAATAAACTGATTCACCATCCAGCATAGCCCCATATATCCTGACTTTGTTTTTCAGCGCAGCACGGAAAAGATCCTTCAGGTCGGTATAGTATACCCTGACGTTCAGTATTGCTCCCATGCTTGCCTGGATGACTTTGGGATTGTAAACATCCACACAGTTTTCAGAGCAGTAAATATTTCTAATACCGAACCACGCTGCTGCCCGGATAATTGTACCAAGATTTCCCGGATCCTGTACAAAATCAAGTGCAACAGTTAAGCCTCCGGTAATGTCATCGGGATCCATTTTAATTTCAGGCATCCTCACTACAGCAAGAGCATTATGCGGAGTCTTCAGCGAACTTATTTTCTTAAGATTGTCATAGCCGGCGGGAATGACCTCCCTGATACCCTGTTTGTGAAACAGTGGAAGAGAATTAAGGAATTCCGGTTTGGCAATAAGCATCTCGACAGGCTGTTTAGCCAGAAGGAATTCCTTTACAAGCTTATCACCCTCTATTACAAATAGTTTAGCTTCCTCCCTTGCTTTCTTCTTCTGAAGTGATAAAATGAAGTTTATTTTATTCTTACTTAACATCTGTTGTTTAAATACTGACACAAAGGTAGTAAGATTCACAAAGTCAATATATTAAATTTTGTGAATGTGAATTCTTTAAATATTTTTATTGATATATTTGTGTCACATTATTATACAAAATTTGGAAAAAAATATATCAAATAAAAATATTTGTTCCCGGAGATCGTTTTTACTTCTTTCATTTCTGATATTGCTGGTCGCATCATGTAATCCCACAAAGTATGTCCCTCAGAATGAAACGCTTCTCGATAAGAATCATATAATTATAAATAAGGAGGGGATAAGCAGAGGTGATCTTGAACCTCTTGTCAAGCAGAAACCAAATAAGAGGATCTTCGGTGTCAGGTTTCATCTGGGATTATATAATCTTTCCAATAAAGGCAAGGAAAAATGGCCGCATTCATGGTTGCGGAAAATAGGAGAGGAACCGGTTATTTATGATCCCTTCTCAACTTCCAAGTCGGTTGAGCAGATGCAGTCTTATATTGCTTCCAAAGGTTATTTTGATTCAGGTGTGAAAGATACCGTAAAGACAAGCAGACAAAAATCGGAAGTTACTTATAATGTGGATCTTAAATCACCATATACAATCCGGAAGCTCTATTATGAATTTGCAGACACGCTTATTGAGCAGTGGTATGTCTTTGATTCGGTAAACTGTCTCATTATGAGGGGAAAACCCTATGATGTTGATGTTCTTCAGGCCGAACAGTCGAGGTTTGAACGCTTCATAAAAGACCGGGGATTTTACGGGTTTTCAGGCGATCATATTTATTTCAGGGTCGATAGTACAATAGGTAACAGGCAGGTGGATATTTACTACGGTGTAAAGAATTTCATGAGAATTGATAATACAAACAAAATAACCGAAGTCCCGCATTCAATTTATAAAATAAGGAATATCTATATCTATCCCGATTTTGTTCCGAGAGATGCCCTCGAAGGAGGAGAAGCCTACCTTAACAGTCTTGATACGATTTTATATGATGGTTATTATATTATTTCACCAGGAAAGAAGCCTGAGATAAAATATGATCTTATTATACAATCATTATATCTCAGATCGGGAGCCAGGTTCAGTGTGACAAATACAGAGCAGACGCAATCACACCTGCTGGCTCTGAAAACATTCAGGCTTGTAAATATTTTCTACAATGAAGTGCCCGGATCCACCTTCAGACCTGGCGAAGAACTGGAGCTTGACTGTACGATCCAGCTGACACTCTTAAGTCAGCAATCCTATAAGGTAGAGGTTGAAGGTACGCATTCAGACGGTATCGGCGGGGCGCTCAACCTTGTCTATCAGCACAAGAACCTTTTCCGTGGAGCCGAAATGTTTAGTCTCAAGCTAAAGGGGGCTTATGAAACTCTTTCGCAGGACACTATTATGCATTCTGTGGAATATGGTGCTGAAACCAGTCTTAGATTTCCAAAATTCATTGTACCATTTCTCAAAACAGAAGGCTTTATAAAAAAGTACAATCCCACGACCACCCTGCTTGCTGCATATAATTACCAGAAGATGCCGTTCTATACCAGAAAAATGGCAAATGCCACTTTCGGATACAACTGGAATGGAAATTCATATACAACACATATAGTAAATCCACTTCAGCTTAATATTGTCAAGCTTGATACCATCGATCCTGCTTTCATGGAGAAAATCGAATCTTCTTCCTATCTCGCTTACAGTTACAGGGATGTCACAATTCTGGGCAGCAGCTATTCTTTTATATATAGTAACCAGACGATCAGGAAATCAAAAGATTTCTGGTTTTTCAGGTTCAATGCAGAAACATCAGGAAATTTGCTGGGACTCATAAGCAATCTTGCCGGCCTTGAAAAGGAAGAGGAGAGTTATAATCTCTTTGGTCAGCCCTTTGCCCAGTATTTCAGGGCCGACATGGATCTGAGATATAATCTGATAATCAATGATGTCAGCTCTGTAGTTTACAGGGGATTTATCGGAGCCGGGATCCCTTATGGCAATTCACGGGCAATACCATTTGAAAAACAGTATTTCGGGGGCGGGGCAAACGGCATCAGGGCCTGGCAGGTAAGAACCCTTGGTCCGGGTTCATATGTGCCCGACAAAACAACATTCCTCAATCAGACGGCTGATATTAAGCTTGAAGCCAACATAGAATACAGGTTCAAATTGTTCTGGATCCTTGAAAGTGCTGTTTTTCTTGATGCAGGAAATATCTGGTCGTTCAATGACAATTCCCAGGAAGGTTCAGTGTTCCGGTTTAAAAATGTGCTGAACGATATTGCCCTGGGAACAGGAGTGGGATTTAGGTTCGACCTCGATTTTGTACTTATACGTGCCGATATCGGTATGAAACTTAGGGATCCAAGGTTGTCAGGGGGAGATAGATGGGTCCTCTCGAGCCTGCCATATCAAAGTTCCAATGATTATTTCACTGTTGTTTTTGGGATTGGATACCCCTTCTGATCTGTCCATCTGAAAAATCTGTCATTATTATATCATTTTCTTTTAAAATTTCATAAATTGCAATTGTCTTACTGCATTTTTTATGGAACGGAATTCTCTGCAACCGCTTAAGGAATGGTTTGGATATACCCGGCGCGAAAGGAGGTCATCATTAATACTTATCCTGATTATTGCAGCAGTTGCCGGAATAAGGTTCATTGTCCCAAACCGCAAAATGGCTGTTGAGATTATTCCGCTTGCCGATAGCCTGTTCATTGCTGATACAGTTCAGACTGAAAGTACTGTTGCCAGTACTCAGAAGTACCAGCCGAAGAAGAATCCGGTATCCTTTAAGAAAATTGATCTGAACAAATGCGATTCAGCTGATCTGGAATCCCTTCCGGGGCTCGGACCAGTCTTGTCGGCAAGGATAGTCCGTTACAGAAATCTGCTTGGGGGTTATGCCGATGTAAGCCAGCTAAAAGAGGTTTACGGTCTGCCGGCGGAGACAGTTGACCGGATTTCAGGGATGCTTATTGTTGATCCGGCTGATATCAGAATGATCAAAATAAATCAGGCGGATTACAGGCAACTAATCCGACTGCCGTATTTTACTAGGTATGAAGTGAACGCGGTACTGAAATACAGGGAATTAAAGGGAAAGGTTGAGAATATAGGTGAGCTGGTTAAGAATGGGGTAATTGATTCCGCAAAGGTCAGTAAAGTAAAATGGTATCTGGAGTTCAGAGAATAGTTTTAGGATAACTTATTGCCAGGTCAGATATTTTAAAAATGATGCGTTTATGTGTCAGTACAAATAGTTTAAACCCCCTTCCCGACCTTCCCCCAGGGGGGAAGGTGAAGAACCGACAACATGATATTTCAGAGAAGAGTTATTGAAGCAAAACAGAGTCATGGGGCAAGCCTTGCTATAAAGGCCAGGGCAAAGTCATTAAGATTGAACATGACTGAAACAGAGAAGATTCTGTGGAGTAAAATCAGAAACAAACAACAAAATTGATTCTATTTTCGCAGGCAACACCCATTTAACATTTATATTCTTGATTTTTATTGTGATAAAGCAAGTTTGGCGATTGAAATTGATGGTGAAATTCATCTAAGACAAAAAGTATATGATGAAGAAAGGACCAGATTTCTCGAATCATCTGGATTAAAAGTGCTCAGATTCACTAATAAGGATATTAAAACACGCATCGATTGGGTCTTGAAGATAATTAATAAGCACATGACTAATCATAATAACAACCGATAAGAATTCTAGATCTACGATTGCCACAAAATCAAGCCTTTCCCCCTTGGGGGGAAACGGGAAAGGGGGTAGGAATTATCAGATTGACACGGGAAAGGGGGTAGGAATTATCAGATTGACACGGGGAAGGGGGTAGGAATTATCAGATTGACACGGGAAAGGGGGTAGGAATTATCAGATTGACACGGGAAAGGAACAAGAGATATCAAAATGGAGGGGCAGATGGTTAAAAGTAAGCAGATTAACTCATTGGAGAAGGTAAGTATTACTTTATTCTTATTTTTAAGCAAACTTTAACAATTCCTGTTTTGATTATTGTTAAATAATCCGTATCTTTAATTTCTACATGTCAGGGATGATAAAGAACACACTCAAATAATTATATATCATGAAAATACGTTATATGAATAAATTATCTCCATAAATGTTTTGAAAAGATTTTTTCAATTCTTAACTTTGCGCCTCGTTTAAAACTGATTTATTTATTATGATCATTGTACCATTAAAAGAAGGCGAAAACATTGAGAGAGCTTTAAAAAAGTTCAAAAGGAAATTTGAAAAGACGGGTGTTATACGTGAATTAAGATCCCGTCAGGCTTTTGTTAAGCCTTCGGTTCGGAGAAGGGAAGAAATCAAGAAGGCTCAGTACGTGCAGAAGATGCAGGAGAACGAAGAATAATCTTATTCCTGTCTTTTCTTAGTTTTTGCTCCTTATATATAAATGGTTCCTTCATGGTTCATAAGGAATCGTTCCTGCAATATCTGAAATTCGAAAAACGGTATTCACCGCATACGGTAAGGTCGTACAGTAATGACCTTGAACAATTCTCCGTATTTCTTTCCGGCAACTCAATGCCGGATGATCCCTGTGATATAAGTTCCCATCATATCCGTGCCTGGATTGTAAGTATGATGGACACCGGGATAGCTCCTTCAAGTGTTCACAGGAAAATATCATGTTTAAGGGTCTTTTTCCGGTGGCTCAGGAAAGAAAACATATTAACAAATGATCCCCTTGAAAAGGTTGTTCTTCCGAAACAGAAGAAGACCCTGCCAGTCTTTGTCAGGGAGGAAGCTCTTGAAAACCTTCTCGATAACAATAACTTCGGGGAGGATTTTACCGGACTGAGAAACCGTACAATTATAGAGATGCTATATTTTACAGGGATAAGAAGGGCAGAACTTACAGGCCTGCAGGTAAGTGATATTGATTTTCCCGGAACATCGGTCAAAGTCACGGGTAAAAGGAACAAGCAGAGAATAATTCCTCTCACAGCACAATTTGCTGAAAGACTTAAAGAATATCTTCATCTTCGGCAGAGAGTCTGCAACAATGATGATAATGCATGGCTCTTTATAACTGAAAAAGGCAACAAACTATATGATAAAGCTGTTTATAATATAGTAAGAACATATCTTTCCATGGTAACAACGATTGAAAAGAAAAGTCCGCATATACTCAGGCACACGTTTGCAACACACATGCTGAACCGGGGGGCTGATCTCAATGCAATAAAAGAGTTCCTTGGTCATGCGAATCTATCGGCCACACAGGTTTATACGCATAATACATTTGAGAAACTCAAGAAGATATACAAACAGGCTCATCCCAGAGCTTAAATTAATCCACAAAAACAGGAGGTACTACTATGAACATTCAGATTCATTCAGTGCGGTTTGACGCCGACAAAAAGTTAATTGATTTTGTTAACCAGAAACTGGGAAAACTTACTCAGTACGGAGAGGACATTGTTAATTGTGAAGTTTATCTCCGGCTCGACAAAGATTCGACAAGGGAAAACAAAATCAGCGAAATCAAGCTGGATATATCGGGTGGACCTTTATTCGCCAGGAGGCAAAGCAAGACATTTGAAGAGGCAACTGACGGTGCTGTTTCTGCACTTAAAAAGCAGATTACCAAACACAAACAAAAGAAGCGGGGACTGTAGAAAGTCACCTCCTGAAAATATTTTAATTTATTTTGAAAAATAAAATTTAAATTAATACATTTGCACACCGTTTTTTAAGGGTGAATTATGCCCTGACGGTGTGTTCTTTAAATTGCCGATGTAGCTCAGTTGGTCAGAGCAGCTGATTTGTAATCTGCAGGTCGGGGGTTCGAATCCCTTCATCGGCTCTTGAGAGAGTTGAAAGTGTGTGTCTTAAGAATTTTGACTCTGTTTCAAGAGGGGAGATACCAAAGTGGCCAACTGGGGCAGACTGTAAATCTGCTGGCAAATGCCTTCGTAGGTTCGAATCCTGCTCTCCCCACTTCTTACAGATACCAGGATCTGAAACACCTGATTGAGGCAGTCAAAAGACTTTATGGACGATATTAAGCGGGAGTAGCTCAGTTGGTAGAGCATTAGCCTTCCAAGCTAAGGGTCGCGGATTCGAGCTCCGTCTCCCGCTCATTTTTTGATGCCAGAGTAGCTCAGGGGTAGAGCACTTCCTTGGTAAGGAAGGGGTCAGGGGTTCAATTCCCCTCTCCGGCTCAACGGGAAATGAATATTAATTGATAACAGATAACATAAATTTAATAAGCTTGGAGTTATGGCAAAAGAAAAATTTGACAGGTCGAAACCTCATGTGAATATTGGTACTATCGGTCACATTGATCATGGTAAGACTACCCTTACGGCAGCAATAACAATGGTTCTGCACAAAAAAGGTCTCTCTGAAGTCAGGGATTTTGATTCAATCGATAATGCTCCCGAAGAAAAAGAAAGGGGTATTACGATCAACACATCACACGTAGAATATCAGACAGCGACACGTCACTATGCACATGTTGACTGCCCGGGACATGCTGACTATATAAAGAACATGGTTACTGGTGCGGCACAGATGGACGGCGCTATTCTCGTTGTTGCAGCTACTGACGGACCTATGCCACAAACACGTGAACATATCCTCCTTGCTCACCAGGTAAACGTTCCGAAAGTGCTGGTATTTATGAATAAGGTGGACATGGTTGAGGATGCTGAACTTCTCGACCTGGTAGAAATGGAAGTACGTGAACTTCTTAACTTCTATAAGTTCGACGGTGATAACGCTCCCGTTATCCGCGGATCAGCTCTCGGTGCCATGCACGGTGAAGCAAAATGGGAAGACAAAGTTATGGAACTTATGGATGCAGTCGATTCATATATTCCTATACCTCCCCGCGATAACCAGAAACCTTTCCTTATGCCGGTTGAAGACGTGTTCTCAATAACAGGTCGCGGTACAGTTGCAACAGGCCGTATTGAAACCGGAGTGGTGTTAACAGGCGACGAACTCGAAATGATCGGTCTCGGTGTCGAAAAACGCAAAACCGTATGTACAGGTGTTGAAATGTTCCGTAAGATCCTCGACAGAGGTGAAGCTGGCGATAACGTCGGTCTTCTTCTTCGCGGTGTTGACAAGAAAGAAATAAAAAGAGGTATGGTTCTTGCTAAACCGGGCTCTATTACACCTCATACAAAGCTTAAGGCTGAAATTTACGTTCTTAAGAAAGAAGAGGGTGGACGTCATACTCCATTCCATAATAAATACCGCCCGCAGTTCTATATCAGAACACTTGATATAACTGGCGAGATCACTCTTCCTGAAGGTACTGAAATGGTTATGCCGGGTGACAATGTCACTATTACAGTCGACCTTATTTATCCGGTTGCTATTAATGTCGGTCTCAGGTTCGCTATCCGTGAAGGCGGAAGAACCGTTGGCGCCGGCGCAGTAACAGAGATTCTGGCATAATGTTTAAACGCAATGCATTACGTTTAAACATTGCCTTGCGTTTTTACAATGATACGGGTGTAGCTCAGTTGGTAGAGCACTGGTCTCCAAAACCAGGTGTCGGGAGTTCGAGTCTCTCCTCCCGTGCTAATATACAGATACAATGGATATAAAAGGATATTTTCGGGAATCATACACGGAACTGGTACATAAAGTTACATGGCCTACCTGGAGTGAACTTCAGAACAGCGCTGCACTTGTAATGGTGGCTGCTCTGATCTTCGCCATTATAGTCTCTCTGATGGATCTGGGATTCAGCAGGATAATGCAGTTTATTTACAGTTTACTATACTAAAAGGAAGATCTCTTCAGATGGATGAGAATGTAAAGAAATGGTATGTGCTTCGGGCAATCGGGGGGAAGGAAAAGAAGGTGAAAGAATATATCGATAGCGAGATCACACGACTTAAGCTTGAAGAGTTCATCTCACAGGTCCTTATTCCGACCGAAAAAGTTTACCAGATCAGATCTGGCAAGAAAATAAGTAAGGAAAGAACTTTCTTTCCCGGATACGTTCTTGTTGAAGCAGTTCTCGTAGGCGAGATACCTCATATGCTTAGAAATGTCCCAAATGTAATAGGCTTTCTCGGTTCACAGGACGGAGACCCCGTGCCTCTCAGGAAATCTGAAATAAACAGGATACTTGGTAAAGTGGATGAACTGAATGCCAGCGATGAAGAACTAAACGTCCCGTTCTTTGTCGGAGAATCAGTGAAGGTTATCGATGGCCCGTTCAACAGCTTTACAGGTATCATTGAAGAAGTGAATGAAGAAAAGAAAAAGCTTAAGGTGATGGTCAAGATTTTTGGCAGAAAAACACCTCTTGAGCTCAGTTTTATGCAGGTAGAAAAGGAAAATTAACAGAAGATATTGACGGTTATAATAATATAATGCTTCCTGAATAGCTGTCAAATTCTCGCAATAAACACGCAAATTTTAAATTATGGCAAAAGAAGTTGCTGGACTTATTAAGTTACAGATTCGTGGCGGAGCAGCCAATCCATCACCGCCTGTAGGACCTGCTTTGGGTTCTAAAGGCGTTAATATAATGGATTTCTGTAAGCAATTCAACGCCAGGACCCAGGACAAAGCGGGAAAAGTTATACCGGTAGTAATTACAGTTTATGCTGACAAAACATTTGATTTTGTTACAAAAACACCGCCGGTAGCTGTTCAGCTTCTCGAAGTCGCTAAATCGAAGAAAGGTTCAAAAGAACCCAACAGGGAAAAAATAGCACAGGTGACATGGGACCAGGTGAAAACAATTGCTAAGGAAAAGATGGAAGACCTGAATTGTTTTACAATCGAGTCGGCCGTTAAGATGGTAGCTGGTACCGCAAGAAGTATGGGGATAACCATTAAGGGTGATGCCCCGGGTAAAAATTAATTAAAGAGAAATGACTAAACTTACCAAAAACCGTAAGCTTGCCCTTGAAAAACTTGAAAAGGACAGGCTCTATACGTTGAAAGAAGCATCTGTTCTGGTCAAGGAAATGACAAAAACCAAATTTGATGCTTCCATAGATCTGGATGTAAGGTTAGGTATAGATCCCAGAAAATCCAACCAGATGGTTCGCGGCGTTGTTTCGCTGCCTCACGGAACAGGAAAAGAGACACGTGTTCTCGTTCTCTGTACCCCCGATAAGGTTAACGAAGCAAAAGAAGCCGGTGCCGACTTCATTGGTCTCGAAGATTATATCGAAAAGATCAAGGGAGGATGGACTGATGTGGATGTGATAATAACCATGCCATCCGTGATGGGAAAAGTGGGTCAGCTGGGTAGGATACTCGGTCCCCGCGGACTGATGCCTAATCCTAAGAGTGGAACCGTTACTATGGAAATTGGTAAGGCTGTTAAAGAAGTAAAACAGGGTAAGATTGATTTCAAAGTCGATAAGAGCGGAATCATTCATGCCTCTGTTGCTAAAGTCTCATTTGAACCTGAAAAGATCGCCGAGAACGCCAAAGAGTTCATCTCTATGGTGAATAAGCTTAAACCGGCTGCCGCAAAGGGAACCTACATACGTAGCCTCTTCCTTTCAAGCACCATGAGCCCTGGTATTAAGATAGATCCTAAAGGTCTTGATGATTAATTGTATGTTAAAACTCGGATGAAATTATGAGACGGGAAGAAAAAAATGCTATCATAAACAGCCTTGCTGAAAGATTAAAAGAGTACAGCCACTTTTACCTGACTGATACTGCGGAACTTAACGCGGCTGTTACAAGTGATCTCAGAAGAAAGTGCTTCGAAAACGATATAAAACTAGTTGTCGTGAAAAACACTCTCCTCAAAAGAGCATTTGAACAGTCGGGAATTAACTTTGAAGAACTCTATCCGGTTCTGAAAGGTACTACGTCCATCATGTTCGCCAATACCGGCAACTCCCCTGCAAAACTTATCAGGGAATTCCGGAAGCAGCATGATAAGCCTGTACTAAAAGGCGCTTACGTTCAGGAATCGATCTACCTTGGCGATAATATGCTCGATGCACTTGTTGCCATCAAGACGAAGAAGGAACTGATAGGAGATGTTATCCTCCTGCTTCAGTCACCTGCCAAAAACGTCATTTCAGCCCTGCAGTCAGGTGGAAATAAAATTCATGGTGTCCTTGAAACACTATCAAAAAGAGAACAATAATTAATGTATAATCAAATTTAAATCCTATAAAAAATGGCAGATCTTAAGAAATTTGCAGAAGAACTTGTTAACCTGTCTGTAAAAGAAGTAAATGAACTGGCGAAAATACTTAAAGACGAGTATGGAATCGAACCGGCCGCTGCAGCAGTAGCTGTTGCCGGACCTGCAGCCGGTGGTGCTGAAGCCCCTGCAGTTGTTGAAAAATCAACTTTCGACGTTATCCTTAAAAACGCAGGTGGTCAGAAATTACAGATCGTGAAACTTGTTAAAGACCTTACCGGACTTGGCCTGAAAGAGGCTAAAGCACTCGTTGATGCTGCTCCGGGACCTGTTAAGGAAGGCGCATCAAAAGAAGAAGCAGAATCTATTAAAAACAAATTGATTGACGCAGGAGCTGAAGTTGAACTTAAATAAGTCATACCTCATAGCCGGGTTATAGGTTTAGTTCCGCCTGATGGCGGGACTAAACCTTTCGTTCTTTTAAATTATAAGTTCACTTAATCTTGTTATAAATGTCTTCAAAAAATACAGAAAGAATAAGTTTTTCATCCAGGAGAAGTCAGCTTGATTACCCTGATTTTCTGGAAGTTCAGTTAAAATCCTTCGGTGAGTTCTTCCAGCTTGGAACAACTCCCGAGAACAGGAAAAAGGAAGGACTTTACAAAGTATTTACTGAAAATTTTCCAATAACCGACACAAGGAATAATTTCGTCCTTGAATTTTTAGATTATTATATCGATCCGCCCCGATATACAATAGAAGAATGTATTGAACGCGGATTGACATACAGCGTTCCGCTTAAAGCAAAACTGAAACTTTACTGTACCGATCCTGAACATGAGGATTTTGATACCGTAATTCAGGATGTTTATCTCGGAACAGTGCCCTATATGACCGAACGTGCAACATTCGTCATTAACGGGGCAGAAAGAGTGGTTGTATCACAGTTACACCGCTCTCCGGGTGTCTTTTTCGGCCAGAGTATCCATGCAAACGGAACAAAGCTTTACTCAGCGAGAATCATTCCGTTTAAAGGATCATGGATAGAATTCGCGACCGACATCAATAATGTGATGTATGCTTATATCGACAGGAAGAAGAAACTGCCCGTTACAACCCTTCTGAGGGCTATCGGCTTCGAAAGCGATAAGCAGATACTTGAAATCTTCAACCTTGCCGAAGAGCATAAAGTCTCCAAGACAAATATTAAAAAGCTTGTCGGCCGCAGACTTGCTGCAAGGGTTCTCAGGACCTGGGTAGAAGACTTTGTTGATGAGGATACCGGCGAAGTAGTATCAATAGAAAGAAATGAAGTTATCCTCGACAGGGAAACAGCTATCGATCAGGAACACGTGGATATGATAGTCGATTCGGGAGCAAAAACAATCCTGCTTCATAAGGATGATTCCTCCCTGTCGGATTTCGCAATTATATATAATACCCTTCAGAAAGATCCGTGTAACTCCGAAAAAGAAGCTGTACTTTATATTTACCGCCAGCTGCGTAATGCAGAACCACCGGATGAAGCTACAGCACGGGATGTTATCGAAAAACTTTTCTTCTCCGACAAAAGATACGACCTCGGAGAAGTCGGTCGTTACAGGATCAATAAGAAACTCGGGCTTGAGACTGATATGAGTGTCAAGATCCTTACAAGAGAAGATATTATTAAGATCATCGGGTATCTTATTGAGCTTATCAATGCCAAGACTGATGTAGACGATATTGACCATCTGAGCAACAGACGTGTAAGGACAGTCGGAGAACAGCTCTATGCACAGTTCGGAGTCGGTCTTGCACGTATGGCACGTACTATCCGTGAAAGAATGAACGTGAGGGACAATGAGGTATTCACTCCCGTGGATCTTATTAACTCAAAAACCCTCTCATCAGTTATAAACTCATTCTTCGGGACAAACCAGCTTTCGCAGTTCATGGATCAGACCAATCCTCTGGCCGAGATGACACACAAACGCCGTATGTCTGCCCTCGGTCCCGGTGGTCTTTCCCGCGAAAGAGCAGGTTTTGAGGTCAGGGACGTTCATTATACCCATTATGGCCGTCTGTGCCCCATTGAAACCCCCGAGGGTCCGAACATCGGACTTATTTCTTCACTTTGCGTGTATGCAAGGATCAACGAACTGGGATTTATAGAGACCCCTTACCTGAAGGTCGATGAAGCCAGGGTAGATTTTTCAAACGAAGGAATAATCTGGCTCAGCGCTGAAGAGGAAGAAGAAAAGATGATAGCGCAGGCTAATGCTCCCGTTCAGAAAGATGGTTATTTTGAAACTCCCAGGGTTAAATGCCGCTACGAAGCCGATTACCCGTTTGAAGAGATTAACAAAGTCGACCTGATGGACGTTGCTCCAAACCAGATCGCCTCCATTGCAGCATCACTTATCCCCTTCCTGGAACATGACGATGCAAACAGGGCACTTATGGGATCAAACATGATGCGCCAGGCTGTACCACTCATTAATCCTGAAGCAACAATTGTAGGAACAGGACTCGAAACGACAGTCATTAAAGATAGTCGCATATTATATGTGGCAGAAGGTGACGGTGTTGTTGAGTATGTCGATTCGAACGAGATCGTGATCAGATATACCAGGACCGATGAAGAGAAGTTCGTAAGCTTCGATGATGACATAAAGAGGTACACGCTTCCGAAATATAAAAAGACAAATCAGAACACCTGTATTAACCTGATTCCCGTTGTGAAAAAAGGGGAGAAAGTGAAGAAAGGACAGGTTCTTACAGAAGGATATGGTACTAAGAACGGTGAGCTGGCCCTTGGAAGGAATCTCAAAGTGGCGTTTATGCCATGGAAAGGATACAATTTCGAGGATGCAATTGTCATATCCGAAAGGGTTGTACAGGAAGATATGTTCACCTCAGTACATATAGATGAATATCTGCTGGAGGTACGTGACACAAAGCGTGGACTTGAAGAGCTCACTTCCGATATACCGAATGTAAGCGAGGAAGCTACAAAGAACCTCGACGAGAACGGACTTATAAGGATCGGAGCACATATAAGGCCGGGAGATATCCTTATAGGTAAAATTACTCCCAAGGGAGAATCTGATCCGTCACCTGAGGAGAAACTTCTTCGCGCAATCTTCGGTGACAAAGCCGGCGATGTAAAGGATGCTTCACTTAAGGCAGGACCGTCTCTTGAAGGTGTGGTGATCGATAAGAAACTTTTTACACGAGCAATAAAGGACAGAAAGGCTAAAGCCATTGAAAAACCGATGCTCGACAAGATCGAGAACGAATTCAACCGTAGTGTCGAGGAACTTAAGGCCAGACTTGTTGATAAACTTTTTATACTGGTTAACGGAAAAACATCGCAGGGTGTAAAGGATTACCTGAATGTTGATATTATTCCCAAAGGAAGCAAGTTTACACTTAAACAGCTCCAGGAAATAGACTTCCTTAATATCAATCCCAACAAATGGACCACAGATAAGAAGAAGAACGACAGTATAAAACAGCTCCTCCATAATTATATTATCAAGTATAAGGAGATTGACGGGATCTATAAGCGCAGGAAATATAATATTACGATAGGCGACGAACTGCCTGCAGGTATTGTCCGTCTTGCCAAAGTATATATTGCCAAGAAAAGAAAGGTAAAAGTTGGCGATAAGATGGCCGGACGTCATGGGAACAAAGGTATCGTTGCCAAGATAGTAAGGGCTGAGGATATGCCTTTCCTTGAAGACGGAACGCCTGTCGATATAGTTCTTAATCCTCTTGGAGTACCGTCGAGAATGAACCTTGGCCAGATTTATGAGACAGTTCTCGGCTGGGCAGGACAGAAACTCGGTATTAATTTTGCAACGCCCATCTTTGATGGTGCAACCATTGATCAGATAACTGAATATACCGATAAGGCAGGTCTTCCAAGATATGGAAAGACATATCTGTATGACGGTGGAACAGGTGAACGGTTCGATCAGCCGGCAACAGTGGGAGTTATCTATATGCTGAAGCTTGGTCATATGGTTGATGACAAAATGCATGCCCGATCAATCGGCCCGTATTCTCTTATTACACAGCAACCTCTTGGTGGTAAAGCTCAGTTCGGAGGTCAGCGTTTCGGTGAAATGGAAGTCTGGGCTCTCGAAGCATTCGGTGCAGCTCATATACTTCAGGAAATACTTACTATAAAATCCGACGACGTTATAGGCCGTGCGAAAGCTTATGAGGCTATAGTGAAGGGAGAACCAATGCCACAGCCCGGCATACCCGAATCACTGAATGTGCTTCTGCATGAACTGAGAGGACTTGGATTGAGCGTAATACTCGATTAATTCCTGCGTACAAGTGTTACTTAAATCATTTGAATTAAAAAAAACAGTATATGTCATTCAGAAGAGATAACAAAG
Organism: Bacteroidota bacterium; assembly: GCA_029564935.1. Lineage (GTDB taxonomy): Bacteria > Bacteroidota > Bacteroidia > Bacteroidales > VadinHA17 > LD21. The sequence goes on along the minus strand of JAKQPD010000004.1, from coordinate 8,003 downwards.
CAAAAACAAGTTACTCAAAGATATCCATAGGCCTTGCTTCTCCGGAAGAAATACTTGACCGTTCAAGCGGTGAAGTATTGAAACCGGAAACGATAAATTACCGGACATATAAACCCGAACGTGATGGATTATTCTGCGAAAGGATCTTCGGACCGGTTAAGGATTATGAATGTCATTGCGGAAAATACAAAAGGATCCGTTATAAAGGGATCGTTTGCGACCGTTGCGGGGTTGAAGTTACCGAGAAAAAGGTACGGCGTGAAAGGATGGGACATATTTCCCTCGTGGTCCCTGTAGCTCATATCTGGTACTTCAGATCGCTACCAAATAAAATAGGTTACCTGCTTGGACTTCCTACCAAAAAGCTCGATTCAATAATATATTATGAGAGATATGTTGTTATCAATCCGGGTATCAAGGAAGCTGATGGCGTCAAATATCTGAGTTTCCTGACCGAAGAGGAATATCTCGAGATCATTGAATCATTGCCAAAGGAAAACCAGTATCTCGAGGATAATCATCCTGACAAGTTTGTTGCAGACATGGGAGCAGAAGCTCTTTACAAACTCCTGTCGCGTGTTGACCTCGATGAAATGTCCTATTCCCTTCGTCACCAGGCAAACATTGAAACATCCCAGCAGCGAAAAAATGAAGCCCTGAAACGTCTTCAGGTTGTTGAAGCTTTCAGGGATTCCAGGAATGTAAACAAACCGGAATGGATGATCATCAAGGTCGTCCCGGTTATTCCACCTGAACTCAGACCTCTTGTCCCCCTTGACGGAGGCCGTTTCGCCACAAGCGACCTGAATGATCTTTACAGGAGAGTAATCATCAGGAATAACAGGTTAAAGAGACTTATCGAGATCAAAGCTCCCGAGGTGATCCTCCGCAATGAGAAAAGAATGCTTCAGGAAGCTGTCGATTCACTCTTTGATAACTCGAGAAAAGCCAATGCAGTTAAGACAGATGCCAACCGTCCGCTCAAATCATTAAGCGACAGCCTGAAAGGAAAACAGGGAAGGTTCCGCCAGAACCTCCTCGGTAAAAGGGTCGATTATTCTGCCCGTTCAGTCATAGTTGTTGGTCCCGAACTGAACCTTCATGAATGCGGATTACCAAAAGATATGGCTGCCGAACTTTATAAGCCTTTCATAATCCGTAAGCTTATAGAACGCGGAATAGTTAAAACTGTTAAGTCGGCAAAAAAGATCGTCGACAGAAAAGATCCGGTTGTCTGGGATATCCTTGAAAATGTTCTCAAGGGACATCCGGTGCTGTTGAACCGTGCTCCTACACTTCACAGACTGGGTATACAGGCATTCCAGCCAAAACTTATTGAAGGGAAAGCTATTCAGCTGCATCCTCTCGTCTGTACGGCATTTAACGCCGACTTCGACGGTGACCAGATGGCTGTTCATCTTCCGCTTGGCAACAGCGCAATACTTGAAGCACAGATGCTTATGCTGGCTTCCCATAATATCCTTAACCCGGCTAACGGGGCTCCGATAACCGTTCCCTCACAGGATATGGTCCTCGGACTGTATTATATAACCAAGGGTAAGAAAAGCACTGAAAAAGATAAAGTAAGGGGAGAAGGACTTACTTTCTATTCACCCGAGGAGGTGAACATAGCATATAATGAAGGAAAGGTTGATCTTCATGCCATAATTAAGGTGAAGGTAAAAGACCGTATTGACGGACAGTTTGTAAATCATATTATTGAAACCACCGTTGGGAGGGTCATCTTCAACCAGTATGTTCCCGAAGAGGTCGGATACATTAACGAACTGCTTACAAAAAAATCACTCAGGGACATTATCGGTAAAGTACTGAAACTTTCAGGGATGGCAAAAACATCCGACTTCCTTGATTCGATCAAGAACCTTGGCTTCAATTCAGCATTCAAGGGCGGACTGTCGTTCAATCTCGATGATGTTATTATTCCTGAGGAAAAGACCAAATTCGTTACAGAGGGATACGACCAGGTGGAAGAAGTGCTCAATAATTACAGTATGGGATTCATTACAAATAATGAGCGCTATAACCAGATAATTGACATCTGGACACATGTGAATGCAAGGCTTACGCAGTCGCTGATGAAGCAGCTTTCCAATGATAAACAGGGTTTCAATTCGGTTTACATGATGCTTGACTCGGGTGCAAGGGGTTCAAAAGAACAGATCCGTCAGCTTTCAGGTATGAGGGGTCTTATGGCAAAACCTCAGAAATCCGGGGCAACAGGTTCGGAGATCATAGAAAACCCGATCCTTTCCAACTTCAAGGAAGGCCTGTCAGTTCTGGAATACTTTATCTCAACTCACGGTGCACGTAAAGGACTTGCCGATACAGCTCTCAAAACAGCTGATGCGGGTTATCTTACCCGACGCCTTGTTGACGTGTCGCAGGATGTAATTATAAATGAAGAGGACTGCGGTACATTGAGAGGACTGGTTGCTACCGCCATCAAAAAGAATGAAGAGGTTGTTGAATCATTATATGAAAGGATACTTGGCCGTACAACAGTTCACAATGTCTATCATCCGCTTACCGGTGAGCTTATAGTCGAGGCAGGACAGGAACTCACTGAGGAGCTGGCTATGAAGATCGAAGATTCTCCGATCGAGCAGGTTGAGATCCGTTCGGTTCTTACCTGTGAATCAAAGAAAGGTGTTTGTGCAAAATGTTATGGACGTAATCTTGCTACCGGACACATGGTACAGAAAGGTGAGGCTGTCGGTGTTATTGCCGCTCAGAGTATCGGGGAACCCGGGACACAGCTTACCCTTCGTACATTCCACGTGGGAGGAACAGCATCAAACATTACTACTGAATCAAGACTTGTTGCACGTTATGCCGGTATAGCTGAGATTGATGAACTGCGCTCGGTTCCGAGGAAAGATCAGGAAAAAGGCAGTATAGATATAGTTATAGGCCGGCTGGCTGAACTGAGAATAATAGACAAAAAGACCGGAATTGCCCTTACAACACATACTATTCCTTACGGATCAAGACTTTATATAAAACCCGGACAGGAAGTTGAAAAAGGTAAGCTGGTCTGTGAATGGGACCCGTTCAATGCGGTGATCATTTCGGAACTTGGTGGAAAGATAGCTTATGAATATCTTATTGAAGGTATTACTTTCCGAGAGGAGTCTGACGAACAGACAGGCTTCAAGGAGAAAGTAATAATTGAAAGCAGGGATAAGACAAAGAATCCGGCTATTAAGATCTTATCACCGAAGGGTGAGGAGCTAAGGGTTTATAACCTTCCTGTGGGAGCTCACCTTGTAGCTGAAACAAATAAAATGGTCGAAGCCGGTGAAGTTCTTGCCAAGATACCACGTGCAGTCGGAAAATCGGGTGATATCACCGGTGGTCTTCCGCGCGTAACAGAGCTCTTTGAAGCACGTAATCCTTCGAATCCGGCAATAGTCTCTGAAATTGACGGGGAAGTCACATTCGGAAAGATCAAGAGAGGAAACAGGGAGATCAGCATAAAATCAAAGACCGACGAGGTTAAGAAATATCTTGTGCCTCTGTCAAAACAGATCCTTGTCCAGGAAAATGATTATGTCAAAGCCGGAATCCCGCTTTCAGACGGAGCAATAACTCCTTCAGATATTCTTGCCATCAAAGGCCCGACAAAAGTTCAGGAATATATTGTAAACGAGATCCAGGAAGTTTACCGTCTCCAGGGTGTTAAGATAAATGACAAACACTTTGAGATCATTGTTCGTCAGATGATGCGTAAGGTGGAGATAGTCGATCCGGGTGATACAAAGTTCCTTGAACGACAGGTCGTTGATAAGCTTGAGTTCATGGATGAGAATGACTGGATCTATGGCAAGAAAGTTGTACTGGATAGCGGTGATTCACAGACACTTCGTCCCGGTATGATAATCACAGCCCGTAAGCTCAGAGATGAAAATTCGGTGCTGAAGAGAAAAGATCTTAAGATCGTTGATGCCAGGGATGCTGTGCCTGCAACATCGAGCCAGGTACTGCAGGGTATTACCAGGGCTGCTCTCCAGACAAACAGCTTCTTCTCGGCAGCTTCGTTCCAGGAAACAACAAAAGTTCTGAATGAAGCAGCTATACTCGGAAAGGTCGACAAACTTGAAGGCCTGAAAGAAAATGTTATTGTAGGTCACCTTATACCTGCCGGAACCGGACAGCGCGAATATAACAGCATCATAGTGGGTTCGCTTGACGAATTCGAGAACCTTGTTGGTGTTGATCAGGAATCAGGTATTGAACCAACTAATATTTAACAGAAGCAGTAATGGCAGAAAACAGGGATCCAAACCAGATAAGCATTGAGCTTAACGAAGAAGTTGCCCAGGGCATATATTCAAATCTTGCCGTTATCACACATTCCCCTTCGGAATTTGTTGTGGATTTCGTCAGAATAATGCCGGGTATACCAAAAGCACAGGTTAAATCACGGATTATCCTCACTCCTGAACATGCTAAAAGGCTTGTGGCTGCGTTGCAGGATAATATTGCAAAATATGAAGCAGTCCACGGTCCGATAAAGGAAGCAAAAGGATCAGGACCTGTGATGCCTCTCAGTTTCGGCGGACCTACTGCCCAGGCATAAGCTTGCCATAATATGATATATTGCCGTCAAAATCTGATTTGACGGCTTATTTTTTTGTTATAAACGAAATAAAGTCTTAATTTGCATGTTTATCATATTGACAATAACGGGATAATATCAAATGAAACTCTTTATATTTCGCAAAATACTGTTAATTCTTATATTCATTCTTCCGCTTTTTTCCTGGTCGGGATGCAAAAAACAGGTCAAATGCGGTTGCGACGGGGATGTACTGCGTTCTATGACCAACGAACTCATGGATCGCTCGCAGATAATATACAGTTCGGACGGCTCTTCGGCTTACTTTACGGTTTCGAACGGATACTATTATGATACATATTACTTCTGTAACCCTGGTGAAGTGTATCCAAAATTCAAAGAACTTGCGGAAGATGACCAGATAATCCTTTCGGGAGACCTGTACTGGGAATGCACTTACATGATGAATTCAAGTAATTCTTCATATTATTCCTACTACTATAAGGTCTATAACATTAATGTTACTGAGCTGAAATCCTATCTCTACGGGAAATAGAAAGGATTCCCATGACCAGCTATAAATTATCTTTTGCAGGGGCAGGCAGGGTAGCCGGAGCTCTTTGTACGGCATTGCACAGCGCCGGCCATACAATTATCAGAATAGTTTCTCAGTCACCATCTGAAGGCTGGCGTCTGGCCACAGAATGTAAGGCCTCATGGTCAAAGGATCTGAACTTCAGCGAACCAACAGATATTATTATAGTTGCAGTCCCGGATAACAGTCTGGAGGCCGTTTTATCAGCTATCAGATGTAGTCCTGATACGCTGGTTGTCCATACAGCCGGAAGTATCGGGCTTAACGTATTTCCCGAAAATTTAAGGAACAGAGGCGTTTTTTACCCTTTACAGACTTTTTCAAAAGAAAGAATAATTGACTTTAACGAGCTCCCTTTTCTCCTGGAGGCTTCAGACGATCAATCAAAACATATACTTGAAAATCTGGCTCTTTCTGTGAACGGGAGGGTACATTTTGTTGATCCTGATCGCAGAAGGAAGATACATCTGGCTGCAGTCTTTGTCTGTAACTTTACAAATCATATGTTCACCATTGGGCAGGAAATAGCTTCCGGAGCCGGTGTGCCTTTTGAATTGTTCGCACCGCTTATAAATGAAACTGTTGCAAAAGCCCTTATTAACGGGCCATATGAATCACAAACAGGCCCGGCCGTGAGAAATGACCGGAATACGATCGCAAAACACATGGAATTATTATCTTTATCACCTGACATTCAAAAGCTCTATCACGACGTGACGCAATCAATTCTGCAACATCATAAAATATGCTGAAGATGGCAAATTACAAGGAAGGTCTTTCAAAGGTCAGGGCATTCGTCTTCGATATCGACGGGGTATTGTCACTTCAGACAATTTCACTCAACTCTTTCGGTATTCCTAACCGCACTGTCAATCTGCGGGACGGTTATGCGTTACAACTGGCTGTAAAGAAGGGTTATCATGTAGGTATAATTTCAGGAAGTAATTCAAAAGAATATCTGAAAAGACTCAAATCGCTGGGAGTAAAAGAAATATTCCTTAACAGCAGGTCAAAGGCCGATCATTATAAAAGTTTTAAGAAGAAATACGGACTGGATGATTCCCAGATCCTCTTTATGGGAGATGATATTCCTGATTATGAGGTCATGAAGCTTGCAGGGGTGCCTGTCTGTCCCTCTGATGCAGACAGTGAGATAAAACAGGTTGCTGTTTATATATCCGACAAAGCCGGAGGAGCCGGCTGTGTGCGTGATGTAATAGAACAGGTACTGAGATTGCACAATAACTGGATGGATTCGGAAGCATTTACCTGGTGATATGCAGTACATTTTAAAACTAATCCGGTGGCAGAATCTTCTTATCGTGGTACTTACGATGTTATTGATGCGTTATGCCATTGTGGAACCACTCATAAGCCGGATCGGAGTCATACTCCTTAACGGATCAGGAGAGGAGATACCCATGGTACTTCATCTGCCCCTGACTGATTTTTTGATACTTATTCTTGCAACAGTATGTATTACTGCAGGAGGATACGTGATAAATGATTATTTCGATATACGGACCGACCTTATAAACAGGGGGGAAGTTATTGTCGGAACGAGGATCCCGAGGCGAAAAGCAATGCTCTGGCATTCAATCCTGAATATTGCCGGCGTTGCGGCCGGATTTTATGTGTCGGCAAGAGCAGGATCGTTCTGGTTCGGAACTATTTTTCTCCTTGTGTCCGGATTATTATATTTCTACTCTGCCACCTATAAACGACAATTCCTGATCGGTAACCTGCTGGTCTCAGTCCTCACAGCCCTTGTTCCTTTTCTTGCAATCATCTTTGAATGGGCAGCCCTATACAGATATTATTCGGTTCATGCAATTGAACTTCCCGACCTTAAGTTTATGTTCTACTGGGCCGGCGGCTTTTCGCTATTTGCTTTTCTCACTACGTTAATCCGCGAAATAATCAAGGATGTTGAAGATTTTGAAGGAGATGCCGCATACGGACGGAACACTGTTCCGGTGATGATCGGGATCCCGGCTGCGAAAATTGTTGCTATTGGTTTAATAGCAGTTACTATAGCTTCATTATACCTTGTATGGCACTTTTTTCTGAATGACCGGATAACTCTGATTTACATTTCAGCAGCTATAGTGATTCCTATGCTGTTTGTCATTTACAGACTTATAAAAAGCTCCGGCAAAAAAGAAGTGCATATTGCCTCAGGCACTATGAAACTCATTATGCTTGCAGGGATCCTTTATGCAGTAGTGGTAAAGGCAATAATAAGCTGGAACCTATTATGACGATCCCGGGTGATCTGAAGAAATTCAGGATTAAACTGGCCTCAGGATCTCCCAGGCGCAGACAGCTCCTTGAAGAACTTGGTCTTGAATTTGAAGTTGTTACAAGGGAATACCCTGAAATATTTCCGGATAATCTTAAAGGTAAGGATATTGCTGAATACCTTTCCAGGGAGAAAGCAAATCTGTGGAAAGAAGAAATTACTGAAAATGAAATTGTTATTACCGCCGATACAATAGTCTGGTGTGATGGCACAGTACTGGGCAAACCTAATAACCGGGATGAAGCGATTAAAATGATTGAGATCCTCTCAGGTAACATTCATGAGGTTATTACCGGAGTGACATTTTTATCAAAGGAAAAAGAAAGGACATTCTCTGAAACTACAAAGGTTACTTTCGGTTTTCTGACTTCAGAAGAGATCAGATACTATGTCGAAAATTTCGAGCCTTACGATAAGGCCGGCGCCTATGGCATTCAGGAATGGATTGGTCTTGCAGGCTGCACCCGTATCGAGGGTTCATACTTTAATGTTGTGGGACTTCCGGTTCAGATGCTTTACAGGGAATT
>JAKQPD010000423.1 GCA_029564935.1 Bacteroidota bacterium | reverse complement strand
GAGTTCAGAAGGAGGATTCTTTTTCCTGAGATCCAATGACCAGATGGAACTTCCTTTTGTTTTCTCATTAAAAGCCATAAGATATTGTAAAACAGATGGATCAATATAGTCATTTTCAGTATCAAAGTCGATGAGGCTGTAAGTTGTAACAGACTTTCGTCCGTTCATTGTAATGTTTACGGGAGGATTTTCTGCTTTAGGATCGAGAGACCACAGATCAAAGCGATCAGAAATAATGAAGGCTTTGTCATCCTTAAGCCAGCCGGCCGGAGGGTATGATGATGCAGCATCGGGAACATCATTAAGTTCATCGTGACAGGGCAGGGTTTCCGGCGTGGTTAGCCTGTATTCCTTCCCTGAGGCAATATCATATGTATACCATGAACTGTCGGTGCTGTGATACCAGTAAAGATACTTTCCTGCAGGTGAAGAACGAATCCTTGCCCGGTAGTTTTCCTTTTTTTTCTGGGGCGTTCCTGTAAGAAGATCGATAAGCCAGACATCGTTAGGTCCCGGGCTGCCTTCCCACATCGATTCAAGCTGATAAGGTAAATCCGACCAGGCAAGAACCTTTGGAGAATCTCCTTTATCAATTAGCTGAACTTCAGGAATTTCCTTTGTTGCAAGCTGAACGATCTTTTTCCTGTCACTGTGGAATACCGCCATATAGGATTTGTTCAGATCCCGGGGCTTATCAGCTAACTGGACAGTATGAAGCTTGCCTTCATCATAATGCCACACATCAACATTCGGGCGATCTTCTTCGAGAACAGTTGTGTCCTTGATCTTATATTCAGGTGAGGTGCCGAAAAAGAGCCTGTCACTTTTCTCACCAAAAATCAGTCGTGCATTTTCGTTGATTATCCATTTTTCCGGGATGCCCGGTGTTCCCGGATTTGCAGCCAGGAGTGCATTTCCGGAACCGTTCCACCAGAACAGAGAATAGGAATTACCTGTTTTATCCTTTAAATCAGAAGAAACAAGGAAGGCTGCCCGTTTCCCATCCTTTGTGATTGTAAGCTGTTTGAATTTACCTTTACCTTTAAATAAATTTGTACGGTTCTTTTTCCCGAGGTTTATCACAATTACTCCTGGTTCAGAACCTTCATCATCTCCTGTGGTGGAGCATATAAGTACCGGCGCTTCATCTGCCAGGACATAGCCTGTAACAAACTTAATTGTATCGGTAGTCTTTTCGGAGAGGTTTCTTATGCAAAGATGATAACCGTTATCTTCTGATTCAGCCTTCGGTTTTGGGGTTTTACTTTTTGCAGAAGCCGTATCTGCTTTCTGCAGGTTGTTCTTTTCCTTTGACATTTCCGCCTTTGCCGGTTCACACTGATATGCGATCCATCCCGGCCATTTCACCGGAACTTTGAAGGTTTTAATCCGCCTGATCGTATCAGTCGAATTGTTAACTGCATCAAATATACCCAGACTATTAACCGGCATATCTTCCTTTTTTGTCTTCTTAAGTTTTAATTCAGTCAGCTTCGATTTGGGGGTTGCGATTGTAAAGATCATAAACCTGGAATCGGAAGTAAGCTTTATACCTGAAGCATATGGAAATGATTTTCTTTCTATTCCTTTTCCGTCATAAAGTTTAATTGCAGGATCACCGTCCCATGGTTCAAAGACAAATCCGCAAATTGATCCGTCATCAGAAATTACACTTTCAGTTATCCTGTTCCAGGTGGAGAGATCATCAATTGTAAGCGCTCTTTTATTCTGGGATGAAACTGACAGGCTAAGAATTAAGAAAATGATCACTAAAATAGAGTTTCTCATATCAGGGGTAATAATATTTTGACGATAATTTAATTATTAGTTGGCAATGGATTTAACTATTAATATACTGACTTTGTGATCCTTAGTGACTTTGTGCCTTAGTGGCATTTTATTCAGTCACAAAGTTACAAAGGATAAAAGTTGTCGGAATTAAATTGTAACTAACAGTACATATCAGTGTTAACAAATTAGTATTCATTTCAGGGATCAGAATATTTTTCTTATCAGATACAGGATCAGTGATAAAACAACACTTATCAGGATCATTGTTGTAACAGGGAAATAAAATCTCACATTTTCCTTTTCAATTCTGATATCTCCCGGCAAATGTCCCAGCCAGTTCAGTTTATTTCCCGCGAAATATATAACCAGCCCGGCGATGACAAGAATTATGCCTGCAACTATTAAGATTTTACCCGTCTGCTGCATTTGTTGTATGTTT
>JAKQPD010000421.1 GCA_029564935.1 Bacteroidota bacterium | reverse complement strand
TGCCGATCAGAAAGTAAGAACTGCGTTTTTTCTGGTCGGACCAACAAAGATTGAGTTACTGGAATCAACTGATCCGGAAGGGCCCATAGCCAGGTTCATTGAAAAGAGGGGGGAGGGGATCCACCATCTGGCTTTTGCATATAAAAAGATTGAAGATCAGCTGAAACATGCTGAAGATAACGGAGTGACCCTGATCGATACGGTACCGAGAAAAGGAGCTGAAGGACTGGATATCGCTTTCCTCCATCCCAAATCCTCAGGAGGTGTTTTAATTGAAATATGTGAAGATAAAAAACATGAAATAGTATCCATGGAAAAATACAAATGTCAGATTTGCGGATATATTTATGATCCTGAAGAAGGAGAGCCCGATGCGGGGATAAAACCGGGAACACCTTTCAGTGATCTTCCCGAAGATTATTTGTGTCCTGTTTGTGCGGCAGGCAAAGACGATTTTTTCAGCCTCGACTGAAAGCTGGGGGATCGCAGAACACTTTCTTAGTCTTCTGAAGGTATATTGTTTATAACATCAATAAGGAGATCCCAGAACATGGTGGCAGTAATGATCTCTATCATCTCTTCCGGAGTATGGGCACCCCTGATAGTAGGTCCGAAAGAGATCATATCTATTCCACTGAACTTTTCATAAATTAGTCCGCATTCAAGTCCGGCATGTATTGCTTTCACAGCCGGTTCTTTCCCGAAAAGTTTCCGGTAGGACTGACGGGTTATTCTGAGGATTTCCGAATTCATGTCAGGTGTCCATCCCGGATAGCCCTCGGAATGTAAAACATCTGCACCTGCCTGCTTCATGCACGATGCCACAAGTGATGCGGCATTCTTTTTTGATGAATCCACCGAACTCCTTTGTGTTGTTACGATCCTGATTCTTTCTCCTTCAATGAATTTTACGGATGCAAGATTAGTTGATGTCTCAACGAGATCTTCCATTTCTTTCGACCAGGCAATTACTCCGTGAGGACAGCAGGTCAGCATCTCAAGAAGGTTTCCCTGACTATTCCTGTCTGTAATGGATTCAGGAAGAGTACTTTTTACCGAACTTATTCGGAGCTTCCTTTCAAGATCCCCAAATTCCCCGGAGAATATATCCTGAAGTTCAGAAATACGGCTTTGAATTCTCAGCGAGAAAGATTCATTAACGACAATTGTTGCAAAGGCTTCGCGGGGGATCGCATTACGCATATTTCCTCCGTCGAAGCTGCTCAGCCTGATGTTATATTTTTCTCCCAGGTCACGTAGTATTCTTGTAAGTATCTTGATTGAATTGCCATAACCTTTATGGATCTCATCACCGGAATGTCCTCCGCGCAGACCGGTTACAGAAATTTCAAATGCAGCTGATCCTGCCGGCAGGTTCTCTCTTCTGAACGACATCGTTCCGACAGTATCAAGTCCACCTGCACAACCTATAAATAGTATCCCTTCATCCTCCGAGTCAAGATTCAGCAGGATCCTTCCTTTAAAAAAACCGGGTTCGAGGTTTTTGGCACCGGTCATACCTGATTCTTCATCGATTGTAAACAGGCACTCTATTTCACCTGCCCTGAGATCTTTGTCACTAAGTATTGCCATCTGTGATGCGATCCCTATACCGTCATCAGCCCCCAGGGTTGTACCATTTGCTCTTACCCAGCCATTGTCAACAGTTGGTATTATAGGATCTTTCACCCAGTCATGAGGATGATTGGCGTTCTTTTCACCAACCATGTCCATATGACTTTGAAGGACAACAGTCTTCCTGTTCTTAAAATCAGGATGCGATGGTCTTGTAATAAGAATATTACCTGTAGTATCTTCTTTTGCAGAAAGCTTATTTTCCCTGGCAAATGAGAGGAGATACTCTCTTATTTGTGATTCATTTTTCGAAAGTCGCGGAATTCTGCAGATCTCTTCAAAGTAATGCCATACCGGAACCGGCTTCAATCCTTTAAGAACACTCATTTGTTATTTTTTTTGACACGGAATCCGCGGCAAATGTATAATAAATTTTAATGAGCATCAAAAAGTTCTCTTTATGTTAATTACGAATAAAAGAAGTATTTAGCCGAGCTTCATCTTTTCAACCTCCTCAAGATTCCTTTCATTTGTGACATCTTTGGCTTCAGGTGTGTAAAGGAATTCAATGAGCTCATTATATCTTGTCATTATCTTTCCTCTTACAATCTTCATAGTAGAGTTCATCAATCCGTTTTCTTCAGTAAATCCTTCTTCGAGGATCGCAATAGCGACCGGCAGCCATCTCTGGGGGAACATTTTGCCGAATTTACCGTTCGACCTGTATTCATTTACCTCATTTTCAAGCAGTGTCAGCACCGCACGCCTGCCTTCTTCAGTGTCAGCAGTAAGATTTTTCTCCTCGAGGTATAGTTTAAGGGTATGCTGGTTCGGGACTATCAGTGCTACAGTATAAGGCTTCTGATTATTATAAAGCATGCATTGATCGATATATTTCGATTGCTCGGAGATAGCTTCCTCAATTCCTTCGGGACTGAATTTTTCACCGTCGTCTGCTATCAGCAGGCTTTTAAAACGTCCGAGTACATACAGGAAACCATCCTCAGTCATATATCCCATATCACCCGTATACAGCCAGCCGTCTTTAATGGTTTCCCTTGTTGCCGCATCGTTCTTCCAGTAACCATGCATTACATTACCTCCGCGTATAACTATTTCTCCGGACTGACCTACGGGAAGCTCCTTCCCGTCTTCATCACAGATTTTCAGATCCATATTGTTTACCAGAACCCCTGACGAACCAAGCTTATGACGTGAAGAGGAGTTTGATGATATGACAGGAGATGCTTCGGATAATCCGTAACCCTGGTACATGGGGATCCCGAGTGCATAAAAGAACCTTTGCAGCTCGATTTCCAGCAGAGCACCGCCCCCGATGAAATAGTCAAGCTCTCCGCCGTAAGCCTCGCGGATCTTACTGAACAATATCTTATCATACAGGTCAAGAAGAGGTTTCTTCAGCTTCTGTAATCCCTGACCTTTGTTCCAGCCTTCCTTATTATAGGAATATGAGAATTTAAGTGCATGATTAAAAAGCATTTCTGTGAACTTCCCCTTTTCCTTGATACCTTTTTCTATGTTCTTCCGGAAATTCTTCGCTATCGCCGGTACACTCATCAGCAGGTTCGGTTTTATCTCTTTGAGGCAGATGGGAACATTTCTGAGTGTTTCTATCTGTGTCCTTCCTGTCTTGACTGATGCAATACTGGCTCCTCTTCCCATGAAAGCAAATATTCCGCATGTATGTCCGAAGGAATGATCCCAGGGAAGGATTAAAAGGGTTTTGTAAAACGAGGGAATATCCATAAGACTATAGGACTGATAAACATTTGTGATGTAATTCCCGTGAGTAAGAATAATGCCTTTAGGATCGGCAGTGGTGCCTGATGTATAACAGATATTGGCAAAATCGGATGGTTTAATATTTTTATATATCTCCTCAAATTTGAGCATGTTCATTGGTGACTCAAGCCACTCCCTTCCCAGCTTCCTCACCTCATTAAAGTGTATTTCATTTGGTTCATACTCCTCCTGGGTATCGAAATGAATTACTTTTTCAAGATTTTTGCATTCTTTTAATATCTGTTTGATTTTTGCATATTGTATTGCCGAAACGAGTAAAATCTTTGATTCCGAATGATCCAGGCGGAACCTCAGTTCCTCGGGATTGAGTTTTGTTGAAAGGGGAACATTCACCGCTCCCGCATACAATATCCCGAGTTCTCCGACCACCCATGCATTGCGGCCTTCAGATAGAAGGCTCAACCTGTCTCCTTTTTTGATACCCAGATTGATAAGTCCTGCGGCAAATTCATATACCTGCTTCCTGGCCTCACCATAAGTCGTGCCTTCATATTTATCATGGGTCTTCTCCCATAAGTATACATTACTGTCAAATTTCTCAACACTCTCTTCGAAGAACTGGATTATTGATTTCATTTCAAATTGTTTTTATTATTAACAT
>JAKQPD010000415.1 GCA_029564935.1 Bacteroidota bacterium | reverse complement strand
AATGAGTTTTGCGGTTCTTTCACCCTCGGAGATATTTACAGGTTTAATCCTGATCAGAAAATAACAGCTCTGAATGAGAAAATTTTCAGCCGGATTTTTAAGTCAGGTCTGTCATTTAAATCCATCTCCATTCCTTCAAAGGTTCTTGTATCGGTTTACAGTGATTATGTCAATGAAAAGAAAATAAAACTGGTGCATATCCTTAACGCTACCGGGATTAAAATAAAAGACGGTGATAAACTCCCTGATCCGGATCCTCAATGGGAAAAAATCAGGGGAGATATGATATTTGAAATTTCAATTCCGTCGGTGAGTGATTCATATTATTCTACACCCGATACTCCCGGGCATAAGCCTGTCGGGGTGGAGAAAATTTCAGAGGGTCGCTATAGAATAACTGTTCCGGAAGGCACTGTAGATAAATACGGGATAATCTACCTGTATCAATGACCCTGAGCCTGATTTTTCATTAATCTCTTGATGACTCATTAAACGTTATAAATTAAATATATGAAGAAGCTGGTTCTGATCCTGCAGGTTTTGGTAATAATTCAATTACCTTCTGAAATATTGATTGCCGCAGGGAAAATTGTGCCGACGAACCTGAAAACCGAATGGAAAGTAAATCCGGTTGGTATCGATGTACTGCAGCCCGGATTAAGCTGGCTGCTGACTTCTTCAGAACGCTCTCAAAAACAGACCGGATATCAGATTCTGGTTGCATCGGAAGAAATCCTGCTTGAATCGAATACCGGCGATGTCTGGAACAGTGGAAAAATAATGTCGGACGAACAGATAAATATTGTTTACAGGGGACCTGCTCTCAAAAGCGGAACGCGATACTTCTGGAAAGTAAAAGTATGGGATGGCAAAAACAAATCGTCAGAATGGTCTGAACCTGCCTGGTGGGAAATGGGTTTGCTTGATCCGGCTGACTGGCACGCCAGATGGATAGGGACACCTGTTGAAAAAGCATCACCTTTATTCAGAAAGGATTTCACCGTTCAGAAAACTGTCAGGAAAGCAACAGCATTCTTGTACAGCTTCGGATGGTATGAAATGCATCTCAACGGCACAAAGGTTGGGGACAGGGTTTTAACTCCCGCGAATACGGATTATTCAAAAATAAACCTTTATGATTCATACGATGTAACGAATTTCATTGCGAAAGGAGGGAACACGGTCGGTCTTTGGTTATCTGATGGATACGGAAAAAACTACAGCAAGTGGGGATGGAGGTGGATGGATTCCAAACGGGCTGTTTTACAGATAAATATTGAGTTTACTGACGGCAGCTGCGATTATGTGGTTACAGATGAGTCATGGAAGTTTTCAGACAGCCAGATCCTTTCGGCCGATATGTATAACGGTGAATTTTATGATGCAACACGTGAAAAAAATGGATGGGACATAAATGGCTACAATGATAAGGAATGGGAGGATGTTTTAATCACTTCTCCACCGCCCGGCAAATTGCAGTCGAACATTTCGGAACCGGTCAGGGTGGCTGAAATAATCAGGCCTGTATCTGTCACAAAGGTTGCAGAAGGCACCTGGGTTTTCGACATAGGGCAGAATATTGCAGGCTGGGTTCGTCTTCGTTTAAGAGGGGCAAAGACGGGCAGCAGGATTTCGCTCCGGCATGCAGAAACCATAAACAGTGACGGTACGATCAATACGCATACCAACCGCCTGGCTGAAGCAACAGATACCTATATATGTAAAGGCGGCATGGATGAAGAATGCTATGAACCCCGGTTTACTTACCATGGATTCCGGTATGTGGAAATAAAAGGATATCCGGGAATCCCGGATCTCCAAAGCATCGATGCCTGTGCAGTCCATGCCGGTGTTGAAACAACAGGTGCCTTTTCATGTTCCGACACTCTTATAAATAAAATCCACAGCAATTTTCAGTGGACAATATTGAATAATATGGTGAGCATCCCTACCGATAACCCGGTACGTGATGAAAGGACTCCCTGCCAGATGGATGCAAATGTCATTTATGAGGCTGCAATACAAAATTTTGATGTACAACAGTATTATAAGAAATGGCTGGGTGATATCTCCGGAAGCACCTCAAATCCCGACTGGTCTGCAGGTCAGGTTCTCGGGCCATGGTTATTATACCGGTATTATGGCGATAAGCGCATCCTGGAAACTTTTTACCCGTCAGCCAAAAAGGAAGTCGACCATTGCTGGGCAACAGCCGTCAGGTCGGATTATTGGGCTGGCAGTTTTGGCGACTGGTGTCCTCCGTTCACTGACGGCACCTATGAGAAAAGCTTCAGTGAAGGAGAGGTGGTTAACACTTGCCTGTATTACTATATTACTAAACTGTTATCACAAATTGCCGGTATACTTGAAAAAGAAGAAGATTCGGTTTCATATGCTGCACAGGCGGATTCCATAATGAAACATTTCAAAGATAAATTCCTTGACAAAGAGAATAATAAATATGGCAGCGGCAGGCAAATAACATATGTTATGCCATTATTGTGCGGGCTGGTACCCGAAAACAGGAAATCCTATGTTGAAGGTAATTTAAAAGATAACGTCCTGAGAGAATGCTCAGGACATTTCGGATCAGGAATTTACGGAACGTCATTTTTGCCTGATATCCTGTGCGATTACGGGATGGCCGATGTGGCTTACAGATTATTCACTCAGACAACTTATCCGGGTTTCGGATATCAGATATTAAGTCATAATGCGACCACTACCTGGGAGCAGTGGGACGTAATAAAAACCGGAAAGGAAATGGAAACATATGACCACGCAATGTTTTCAGGCGCTGATAAGACATTTTATACCCGTTTCGGAGGCATTCAGCCGCTCACTCCGGGATATAAAACAATACAGATCAGGCCTTGCCTTCCTGACGGACTGAATTATGTCAGATCATCAGTCAGGACAGTCAGGGGTCAGGTCACTTCCGACTGGGACAGATCGGGTGAAGTCTATAAACATTCCGTAACAATTCCTGTTAATACGACCGCCATAATTTATATACCCGGAACCGACAGTAAAAAGGTTTATGAGAACGGAGTAAAGGTATCCGGATCTAAAAGCATCCGTTTCCTGAGGAATGAGGATGGTTATCTGGTTTATGAGATCGGTTCCGGAAATTATAATTTTACTTACGGCGCTCCGGTTACCCCGGAATAAAATTTCATTCTGCCATTGATATTGATGCCCTACGGGCAATATAAAAAAACCTGAACTTATCTTCTTTGATAAATTTCCCGTAGGGAATTAACATTTCTTTTATCTTCTTTTCTTCGAAAATCAGGTCAGGCTTTTGTCTTTATTATTT
>JAKQPD010000409.1 GCA_029564935.1 Bacteroidota bacterium | reverse complement strand
ATTTTTTCCCCCAGCCAGTTTAATTTTGTCTTCTCTGTATCAGCACTCAGTCTTAATTGAGCATTGATTGTAATGTTCATAAAGATTAATGTTGTTATGGATAATAAAATAGTTTTCATAATTTCTGTTTTTAAAATTTATCTGATTAACAGAAATCATGACAGATTTGTTCATTTTGGAATTTACAATCGGGGAATATTCAGACCGCCGCTGATATCAAAGATGGACCCGGTAGAAAAATCCCAGTCACCTCTGGCAAGAGAAGCTACCGCTTTTCCAACATCTTCGGGAAAGCCCCAGCGTTTCTGAGGGACTATTCCTCCCGCAATGAGTTTGTCGTATGTATCTTTGACTTTGGCAGTCATGTCAGTTTTAACTATACCCGGACGAACTTCATAGACCCTTATGTCATCACCTGCAAGCCGGTCGGCAAATACTGCTGATGCCATGCTCAATCCGGCTTTTGAAATACAGTATTCAGCCCTGTTAATTGATGAACGGGTTGAGGAAATTGATGATATAAATACAATAATGGGTTTGTAATCAGGTATCTGTTGTTTAAGCCAGATCATTTCCTTCGCTATTTCCTGAGCAAAAAAGACTGGTCCTTTCAGGTTTATGTTCATTACTCTTTCATAACTTTCTTCTGTCATTTCCAGAAGATCATTCCTTTTAAGAGGGGCCACCCCTGCATTATTTACGAGCAGATCTATTCTTCCGTACCTGTCCAGAATATTTGTGACCACTTCTGCCTGGCAGGCTGTACAGGCAATATCCAGTCCAATCGGAAAGAATTCGGATTTTTTTTCAGCGACTTCTTTTGCCAGGATCTCCATTCCTTCGCTATCAACACTACGGGCGATTGCAGCGATATCGAAACCTTCTGAGGCCAGAGAGATGGTTATGGCTCTTCCTATCCCTCTGCTGGCGCCTGTAATAACTGCTACAGGTTTATTGTTCATACTGAGGTTTTTTATTAACGGGTTCAAAGGTTATCAGGGCCTAAAATTAATAATTTGAATGAATTGCCACAACTTCTTATCAATTATCTTTTTTATAATTCAGGTATTTCGACCCAGCACCTCTTTGACCAGCTCTCCAGTCCCTTCTCGGCAAGCTGAACTCCCTTAGCGCCTTCATACAGATTCCAGGGGAACGGCTCATCTTTGACAACATGCTTCAGGAAAAGCTCCCACTGAGCCTTAAAAGCATTATCATAGCTCTCCTGTTCAGGCACCTTAGACCATCCTTCATAAAAATTAATGGGTTGAGGAATATCAGGATTCCATACCGGCTTTGGTGTATTTCCGTAATGCTGGATATAACATTCACGCAATCCGGCAACTGCAGATCCTTCGGTTCCGTCTACCTGAAGAGTAAGCAGATCGTCGCGGCGGACTCTGACAGCCCATGAAGAATTAAAATGTGCTATTATCCCGTTTTCCAGCTCAAAGGTTGCATAGGCTGCATCGTCAGCTGTACATTTGTATACCTTACCTTTTTCATCAACCCTTTTATCAATATGAGTTGCACCCAGACATGAAACCGCTTTAACTTTCCCGAATATGTTGTCCAGAACATACCTCCAGTGGCAGAGCATGTCAAGGATAATTCCTCCGTCATCCTCTTTACGGTAATTCCAGGAAGGTCTCTGAGCGGGTATCGTTTCACCTTCAAAAACCCAGTATCCGAATTCTCCTCTTACCGAAAGTATCCTCCCGAAGAATCCCATTTCAATAAGGCGTTTGAGTTTAATAATACCCGGAAGCCACAGCTTATCCTGGACAACACCGTTTTTCAATCCGGCACTCCTGCATAGTTCGTACAGTTCCAGGGCAACACCTGTATTTATCGCAACCGGTTTTTCACAATATATATGCTTGCCTTCAGCTACAGCTTTCTTTACCGAATCGGCTCTTATCCCGGTTGTTTGGGCATCAAAATATATTGAGTATCCTTTGTCTTTAAGTATCTCATCCAGACTGGTGCTCATCTTTGAAAAACCCGAAAGTTCACAGAGCTTCTTTAGTTTTGCTTCATCGCGTCCGACAAGGACCGGATCGGGCATAATGGTCTCGCCCTGACCACATTTAACGCCACCCTGTTTTATTATTTCGGCAATTGACCTCAGCAGATGCTGGTTAGTCCCCATTCTGCCGGTAACGCCATTCATTATTATTCCGATTTTGTGCTGTTTCATAACTGGAAATTATACGTATTGTTTATACCTGGTTATAATATCCTGAAGAAAAACCGACTGGTCCTGTTTCCAGTACCTGTCAGAAAATATTTCGACCTCAATAAATCCTTTAAATCCTGCTGCCTCAACCCATGATCTGATTTTCCTGATGGGGATACATCCTTCGCCCATCAGTCCCCGGTCATTCAGCATATCCATTGTAGGAGATTTCCAGTCACAGACATGAAATGCCAGGAGGGTACCGTTATTCCCGGAACGTATAATCTCTTTTTCAAGATTTGGGTCCCACCAGAGATGATAAACATCGACAGCGACTCCTGCCCAGGGTGAATTAATTAATTCTGCAAGATCATTTGCCTGAGCCAGTGTATTTATTGCCGAACGGGTGTCTGCATACATGGGGTGAAGAGGCTCTATTGCCAGTCTGACTCCGGCAGCTTCTGCATCGGGAAGGACTGAAAGTATTCCATCTTGGATCTGTTTACGGGAATCGTCAAGCGGTTGTGCGGGATCGGCGCCACAGACCAGGACAATAAGGTTTGTTCCTAGTTCAAATGCTTCTTCGATTGCCCTGCGGTTGTCATCAACAGCCTGTTTCCTCTTTGCAGGTTCTGCAGAAGGAAAAAATCCCCCCCTGCACAAAGAAACAGTTTTAAGACCATGCCGGCGAAGCATTTCACCTGTTTGTCTGATATTCCTGCCCGTCAGAGCATCGCGCCAAACTGTAATACCATGGACCCCTTTTGAGGAATAATTGATTGTGGCTTCTTCAATAGTCCATGGTTTGGTTGTAATTGAATGAATACAAAGCCTTTCAAGGTTATTTAGTGGTTCCGGCATCATCTGATATAGCTGAAATAATTATAATAAATATCTTTATTGATTATCCTCTGAAGGTAAAGACATACCTCACGAATGTGATAATCGCCCCACATGCTTGATTCGCCATATGGTATTTTACTCCCGGGGGGAATGAAATCCCAGCCGTTCGGACGGTGATAAACAGAGTGCAGAAGCAAACCCTGATGGTCAGGATCAGTACTTAAGTAGGGTTCCTGCAGAAGAGTATCCAGAACCCTGAGGCCGGCCTTCCAGTAGATATTATCAGGTGGTTCTTTATGATTATCACTCAGGAAATGACCCAGGCGAAAAAGCCCCTGGGCGGCAATAGCTGCAGCAGAGCTGTCAACCGGCTCAAAATCGTTGAAAGGATCTGAAGGTTTCTGAAGATAATCTTTTAAACTGGTCAGTCCGGGTGCTCCGGTATCCCAATATGGTACTCCGTCCACCGGGGTGTTTTTGATATAAAAATCGCAGGTTGCTTCCGCAGCTTTTCTAATCAATCCTGACAGGTATTCTTTTCCTCCTGACGCTGAAAGATCATTTTCATCGACAGTGGATATCCACTCCAGCTGTTCTGCAAAACCGCACATTGCCCATGCCAATCCTCTTGTCCAGGTCGTGAAGCCGCAATAACCCTGCTGGGAATTAGGACATCTGAAACTGCCATCTTTAACGTTAAAAACTGATTCATGAGCAGTCCTTCCGGGTTCATTATCATAAATATCCCTGCCATCGCCATAGAAAACAGAATACCGGGCTGTTGCTTTCATGTGTTCAATTGCTCTTTCAAGCAAACTGATCCTGACATCTCCCTCACCCTGGAGAACATGACCAAGACGGTGACTGAGAATCAATGCACGGCATGATCTGATTGTATCAACGAACAGTGAGTGGGCTCCGTTAAATGAATGAATAAATCCTCCATCTTTTATTGAAGTCCATCTTGTAGCCTGGATGGCCCCGGATATCTTCAGGGCAAGCTCACAGAAATGCTTCTCCCATTCATCCACAGCTATCTTCCCTTCATTAGTAATCCGTAAGAGATTACCATAGGTGCTTACATTATTGAATCCATGATCGTGGACACCGATATGACTGATATGAGGAGCCATCTTCCCAACGATCTTCTTTTCTGCATATTCAAGCATTCCGAGGTCACCGGTGGCATCAAACTGGAGAAGTGCAGAACCGTACTGAAAACCCTGGGTCCACTCTGTCCATCCTCTTGACGTATATTTCCCCTTTACAGTAAATACAGGTGAGCCCTCTGATTCATCGTAATTCTTTTCCATGAGCCTGATTTTCCGGCGTGAAATTTCCCAGAATCTCTTCAGTTTGTCTGAAAGATATGCCGCAGTAAGATTATCATTTATTTGAATCATGATCAATACTCAATTAATTACCGTATAAATTTAATTAAAAATGGAAATGACTCTCACTGAACCGGGGATTGACAATATTATTATAAATGGAACCGAATGTGTATGAAAGCTCCAGTCCCCCTTCAAAACGATACCTGGTCTGAAGTTCTCTTAATTGCAATAATCTCTCGGCTTCGGTGATCTCTCCTTTTTTAAGATTGAACTGGTCGTTTATATGAGCAACCCCTCCATATATCTGGAGAGCTAATCCTTTGAATATCCTCAGGCTGATCCAGGAGTTAAGTTCCACACGATTACGTGAAAAGTCATTAAAATAATTGGATCCAATCAGCGCCATATTAACTGATCCCCATTTTTTCTGGACCTGGAAAGCAATATTCACGGAGTGCAGCCACAGATTTTCAAATGTTCTGTTAAAAACAGTAGTATCAATGTAGTTATTGAACTGATAACCCAGGCTGTAAAGGATCCTTAACTGCCTGTGAGTTGCTTCGGAGTAAGGATAGATATCATATTCCAGCGAAGGCAGTATTTTTGTCATGAACCTGTAATTTTCACGGGTCGAGGAGCCCAGATCCCATTTTATTCCTGCCGACCAGTGATCACCGATGCTTTTGACAAACAGATTATCCAATGAAGTTGAGCTGGTTGAATATGTTGTAGTTTCAGCCGAATCGGTATTTACAAATTCTATGAATTTCTCACGGTCGAAAAAATGATCCAACTCTATTTCAAGCTTTAGATCAGGTGTTACCCTTGAAATATTTATGGAATTCCTCAATCCAAGCTCCTTCTGTTCCTCTTCCGCTTCAAACTGAGGCTCAGTCGATATTTCGAAAACCCAATAATTCCACCTGTCAATAACTTCTTCACTTTCAAGCTCCTGATTGTGAGATATTTCAATCTCATTAAAGAGAGGTGTCCTGGCAACATACCTCATCAAACCCATTTTTAGCATATCAGTACGTTTTTCCCTGATTTCGGTATCTGTCTGATCCGGATTGGTAGTGTATGTAAGAGTATCATTCATGCCTTTGAATTCACCCTGTCCCTGAAAGGTAAAAGTTAACTGTTCTCCTCCGCTTGCGGCATTCTGCTCCGTGACAAGTATAAAAACCTGGGCTTCTCTTACGTCCCTTACATAATTAATATAAGGTATTTCCTGCCTTGTGTAATTCATATCACAGTCGTTGCAATCGAGGAATATTTTAACTGCAGCTCTGCGTAATGTGTCAGGGATCTCCTGCCCGTGAACGGTCAGAGAAAAAGAAAAAGCTGAAGCCAGGAAAATAATTAATAAAGATTTATTCTGCATATAAATGATTTAATAACCAAAGATGATCCGGGTAGTAAGAACCATAAATCTCAACCTGTCGTAGGCTGCAAATTAACCAATAATAACTTACAGTGATTGTTAATTCCCGGGTGTAAGACAGGCGTTAAGATTTTTTAACATCTAAATCTGAAAAACCAGGTTCTTTCCACTCCCGGAGAGTGATTTTCTCACGCCTCAAGCCTCACGCCTCACCCATCACAACTCACCACCCTTCACCACTCACTCCTCACCCCTCACCTCTTCTTCCTCCTCCTCCATCCAGTCATAAACCGGTTTCTGCGGCCCCTCATTCCGGTAAACCAGAGCCAGGAATATACCGGAAATGAACCCAAGCATATGGGATTCCCAGGATATATTTTTATAAATACCGGGAAACAATCCCCATACCATTTCTCCATAAATAAAAACTATCAACAGAGACAGGGCTGTTAACCTATAGTATTTACGTATGATCCCGCTGAAAAACAAGAAAGAAGCAAGACCGTAAACCAGTCCGCTGGCTCCGATATGCCATGCTTCCCTGCCTCCCAGCCATACAAGTGATCCCGTTAAAACATATGTAAGTGAAAATATCCTGAGAGCTATTTCGGAATAGAAATAGAATAGCGCCACTGAAAGCAGCAGAAACGGCAGGGAGTTATTTAGAAGGTGCCTGAAGTCCTCATGGATGAACGGAGAAAGCAGGATGCCGGGCAATCCTTTGAGTGTTAGCGGGTAAATTCCAAGACTGACAAGGTCAAGTTCAAAGAGTGATTCTGTTATTCTTGTAAGCCACATGAGAAACACAAAAGTCCCCGGAATGATAAGGCTCAGAAGAAACTTTTTCCTGTAAAATGATTCTTCGGATATGGAATTCTGTATTTCCTCAGACATTTTTCATTTTTTTCCGGGGAAGACGATCCCGGCAACTTTCCTGATCCTGTCAAGAGTTTTGATAAGGTCAAGGCTGAAGCAGAGCGGTACTACCGGGCTTTCGTAAAGACCTTTATCAAGACACTTCATTACCTCCTCCGCTTCCCAATGATAGCCCATGGCAGGAGGACTGAAGACAAATTCCTCTTTCTCCTTACCGTGAAGAGAGAGAATTACTCTCTGGTTCATATCTCTTCCGCGGGATACGGTCAGATTCCCTTTTTCACAGTAAATCTCACATCCGATTCCTATTGAAGTCCTGAAAGAGCTGTAAAGGGAAGCCATTCTTCCATCGGGATATGTGAAAATTACACTCAGCGATTCCTCAGAGCCTGTCTGTCCGAAAACAGCTGCAGCCTTAATACCGGATGGTACACCAAGAAAGGTCAGTGCATCAATTACGGGATATATTCCAATATCCATCAGGGAACCACCGCCCAGTGCCAGGTTAAACTTACGGTCGTTGGGATCAAACGGGGGAATAAAGGAAAAATATCCATCCAGATAATTTATCTTCCCAAGTATCCCTGATTTGATTATTTCATGTGCTTTAATGTAGAAAGGCTGAAACGGAGGCCAGAGAGCTTCCATCAGGAACAGCTTCCTTTTGCGGGCTTCATGGATCATCTCTTTAACCTCTCCGGCATTCAGGGCAAAAGCCTTTTCGCAAATTACATGCTTGCCATTCCTGAGACAAAGCATAGTATGTTCATAATGAAGTGAATGTGGTGAGGCAATATAGACTATTTCAAGCCCCGGATCAGAAACCAGCTCCTCATAACTTCCGTAATAGTGCTGAAATCCGTAATCCTTCGCAAAAAGAGTAGCTCTTTCAATATCCCTCGAACCGACTGCATACAATTCGGCATTTTCCAGCGTTTTGAGAGCCTTTGTAAACTTGGCTGACATCTTCCCGGGTGCAAGAATACCCCACTTGTATTTCTTCATAGCTTAAATATTTGGGAATAAAGATATAGATTATTGGCTAAGGGATCAACTTCCCAACTCAGATGTATTATTAATGTGCAATACATTCACAATAAATACCGGCATGAGGATTATTTATAAATTAATATGTAATTTTAAGTACTTAATAACTAATAATATATAAATATTTTGAAAATTTTAGTATATTGTAATGCATAGTACCAAAATAAATATATATCTTTGTAAGCAAATGATACATGTTAAAAACAGTAGTATAAATTTTATAGAACAATGAAAATAACAGTAAGCATTAATCTTGGAGGGTATTCATTCAATATTGATGAGGATGCATATGGTGAGCTGAAGAGGTATCTAAAAAATCTTGAGTTACATTTTGCGGGGGAGGAGAGCTCCTCTGAGATACTTTCTGATATTGAAACCAGGATTTCAGAGCTTTTCAGGGCACGTTTATCTGCTTACAAGCAGGTAATTGACATGGAGGATGTAAGGTATGCCATTTCTGTTCTGGGCAATCCTGAGGATTTTTCTGATGAGGAAGCTCAGTCATCAGGCAGTAAGTTCTCTGCACCCGGCTATCACAGGATGTACCGTGATCCGGACCGCAGGATCATTGGTGGTGTTTGCGCCGGGATGGGTGCATACTGGAGTATCGAACCATGGATAGTCAGGGTGATCTTTATTGCCATAACCCTTGCAGGAGGCCTGGGATTACTGATCTATCTGATCCTGTATGTTGTTCTTCCGGAAGCAAAAACAACATCGCAGAAAATAGAAATGAAGGGTGATCCGGTAAATATCAAGAATATTACAGATTCTGTAAAGAATGAATTTGACACAGTAAGGAAAAACATGAAATTATAAGTATGACCAGGGAGGCAGAAAAACGGAGTGTATAACTTAAAAACTAAAATTATGGATCTGGAAAACACAAAAGCTCAGATGCGAAAGGGGATCCTGGAATACTGTATTTTATCAGTGATTTCAAGGGGTTCGTGCTATGCAAGTGATATAATCAAGGAATTGAAGGAGGCAAAGGTTATAGTAGTTGAAGGAACTCTTTATCCGCTTCTTACAAGGCAGAAAAATGCCGGGTTACTTAGTTACAGGTGGGAAGAATCCCAGCAGGGGCCGCCAAGGAAATATTATGAGCTTACCCAGCAGGGAAAGAATTATCTTACAGACCTGGACCGGTCATGGGATGAGCTTGTAGAATCAGTAAATATGATCCGCACAAGGCAGCAGAATAATTAACCTTTCAAGTATTAATCATGGATAAGACAATAAATATAAATCTCGGGGGGACACTTTTTCATATTGATGAAGAAGCCTACCGGATACTGAGGGATTATCTGCAGGCCATCAGCCGGAAGTTCCAGAATGTCCCGGGTGGAAATGAGACAGTTGACGACATTGAATCAAGGATCGCCGAAATATTTCTTTCCCAGAAATCCACAGCAGGTGTTATCAACAGAATTAATGTTGAAGATATGATCTATATGATGGGCAAACCCGAGGATTTCGGTCAGCCTGATGACGATAGGCCTGGCCCTGTTTATGGCACAACATATGGTAAGAAGCTTTTCAGGAATCCTGATGACAGGATAATCGGCGGCATTTGCGGTGGTATAGGCACCTACCTCAATACTGATCCGGTGTGGTTCAGAATACTTTTTGTTCTGTTTGCACTGATGTTCGGGATCGGGATATTTGTTTATCTGGCGTTATGGATTGCACTGCCTTCTGCCGCTACAGAATCCCTGAAGAAGGATATGTATGGCAAATCTTATCTTCAGTCATCTGCAACCGGAAAGGAAGCAAAACCCTATACGGCAACAACAGATTTCGGAAATGCTATGAACGAGATATTCAGAGCTATCGGGAAAATACTCTGGATTATTGTAAGGATCATACTTATACTGACAGGAATTGCAATTGTGGTGGCAGGCTTCCTCGCTATTGTTGCTTTCATAATGGTGTTTATTTTCAAATATCCGGGAGCTTTTTCGACAGATGCTGCCGGCTTTAATATAAGTTATCTTCCGGATTTTCTGAATTATGTTGTAGCACCTTCACTGGTTCCCTGGATAAAGGTTCTGGTATCGGTTACAGTCATCCTCCCGCTTCTGGTGATGATTTACCTCGGAGTCAGAATGATCTTCTGGTTCAGGGCAAAGGACGGGGCATTTCTTCTTGCAGGTCTTGTAATCTGGGTTGTTAGTATAGCAGCTCTGTCGATATTACTCTTCAATGAAGGAATAAGTTTTGCAGAAACCGCAAAATCGACATCTCAGGAATACTTCAGGGCAGTTCCTGATACTTTATATATCAGATCGGAAAAAAGAATATCGGAACTTTCTGTAGATAACGAAATCCGGATACCTGATGAAGAATATGCAATCTTCATATCGGATGAAGATAAAAGGGTTTATGTTCAGACTTTCCTTGATATAAAAAGGACGGATGAAAATAAAATATCGGTCATCCTCAGAAAAAGATCGGCCGGCAGGTCGAAGAGAGATGCCACCGAAAAAGCAGAAAGGTTATTGTATAATTACAGAATTTCAGGAGATACTCTGTTCATGGATGATTATTTTACCTATCCCGCTAATACAAAATGGTCCTTTGACGAGGTTGGTGTAACCGTAAACATTCCTGTCGGGACCGTGGTTTATATGGACAAAACAGTTGAAAGGTTGTTCCGTTCATACTATAATGATGATTACGTTACGGATGTGGATAAAAGGTTCCGGATTATGACAGAAGACGGACTTGAATATCCTGACTCCGGAAAGCATTATTACCGTTAGCTTCCTGGTTTTTCATTCCTTATATTTTCATGACATCCGGCGTATTTATAACGCCGGATTTTTTATCTGATGTCAGTGAGTTAGATTTGCCTAATTCAGGAATAATTCATCATCGTCTGAAACGAACATTCTGGTACTTTTTGAATATGTTCCTTCGACAGGGTCAGGATAAACAAGCTCCAGATAAAATGCCCTGAATCCCGTATCCGGGTGATCAACCTTAACATTTATTGAACTATAATTTGGGTATTCAACATCTTTTTCAACGAATTGATTATCCCTGAAATCGCGGTCAGGTGAATCGCATATCCAGAGATTGACCTCTTTAAGTTCAGGGGATGCTTTGACTTTCAGATCAGTTCTATCAGCATCTGATGTTACCTGCCACTCACATGCCGGTTGATCCTTTTTGTTAACGGCAAGATTAAAGAAAGCGCTTAAAGCTTTTATCACATTCACTCCGTCACCCAGACCGTGACCTACATTAGGTTCATAATGAATGTAATTCTCACCGGGGATATCATTGAAATACTTCTTAACTGCATCTACCGGCCAGTATTCGTCATTTGTTCCTATGATTATCAGTTTTGGCATTGTAAGTGATGCCCGGTAGGAGTAAGGATCGATCATTGTTGCAATATCTTTTCCCTCCTGGCTTCCCAGGTCCTGAGCGATCCCCAGCTTAACATAATCTTCTATCTGTTCGCTGTAATCGCCCCAGACCTCTTTCTGATAAGGGATATTGACGGGCATATTAAGAACATCTATCACCATCGGCGCAATGGCTATCACCCTTTTGTCCTGGGAGCCTGTCAGCCAGGTGGTCCAACCTCTTTTTGAAGCTCCTGTTACAACGAATCCCGAAATCCTGTGATTCAGTACTTGTTCTGAATATTCCTGAACTGCATCCATGGCTCTTATTGCACTTTTTGTCATCGGGAAGAGGAGAGGCCAGGTAAAATCCCTGTCGTTTTTAAAATTATGCAGAGTGTATGAGATAAGGGCATCCTCAGTCAGATCGCCATAAAGAGGTTGATTCGGTACCTGTGAAATAATTGCGACAATAGCATTGTTTTTTGCAGCCACTATCGTAAGCGCTTTAAAGATATCATCATCCTTCCCCTGCCAGTTTGGTTCTCCGTTCCTGTTGCTCCCGCCGGTAATGAAAAGCAATGCTCCCTCTGAATTAGCTGTTCCCGGAGAGATGACCGTAAGCTGGTGCTGCCAGACATGCTCCCTCCATTTCTGTGATGTCAGCTTCAGAACTGCTACATCGAGTCCGTCTGATTTGAATTCTTCTCTTATTTCCCATGAATAAGTCTTATCATTGTTGTTAATATAGTTTTCAAGTGCATTTTCAGGTGTTACCGGCTTTTTCTCACCGGCACATGATGTCAATGCCAGTATGAGAACTGACAGCAAAATAAAATTTGTTTTCATATTTAAGTGTTTTGTGTGATATCTTATAAATTACCTGATTCCGGATAATGTTAGTATTATATATTGACAAATCCCTGCAGGAATCACTTTAAAAAATTGTAATTTAGTGAACAAATTTACAATAAGTTGAACTAAATGAAAACTAATTCTATGTCATTAACATTAAAAGGTACAAGAACAGAGCAGAACCTGCTGAAATCATTTGCAGGTGAATCACAGGCAAGGAATCGTTATGAATTTTTTGCAAGTGTTGCCAGGAAAGAAGGATTCGAGCAGATCGCGAACATTTTTCAGGAAACTGCATTGCAGGAGAAGGAACATGCCAAAAGGTTTTTCCAGTTCCTTGAAGGCGGAATGGTTGAGATAACAGCCTC
>JAKQPD010000380.1 GCA_029564935.1 Bacteroidota bacterium | reverse complement strand
ACGAGGTTATCGTTTCGCAACCGTAATCCGATGCCAATCCTGGATAGTATTTCTCCTTCATTGAAAAACTCATTGGTGCCGAAGAGATATCCCAGGTCGCCAAATGCAAAAAAGGCGAACCTGAAGCCATAGAGTTTCCGGGGGCTGAATAAAACAGATTCTAAATTCACGGTAAGTCTCTGCTTTTCTGCTCGAAGAGAATCGTTTCTGAAACCTGTAAATACATCTGCATTATTAAAAAGAAGGCATTCATCAGTATATCTTCCAAAACCCCTTGTATAATCTGCCCTGATGAAATTCCTCATCCTGTGCGTGCCTATATATAGGAGATTTGTAAAATAATCGGCCCTCAGAAAAAAAGTGCCCTGTTCTGTATTACCTTCACTGAAGAAGGTTGAAAAACCGGCTGTTCCATAAAGGTAACCGGCGCTTCTTACCTTGTCACCAAGTGAAAAACGGATGCCGGTATAGTATCGTTGCTTAAATTCATTGATCTCTCTTCCGGCTGTAATATCAATCATTCCGCCATAGGGTATGTCTTCAGTACGGCCGTAACCGTAAATAAGATTTGCTTTATAATATTTTCTGACAGAAAGGGCAGCGGAAGCCAGGAACAATTTATATCTCTGCAGGGAATAATACGAATCGGGAAGAATATAAGGATGAGCGAATACATTATTATTAATATATCGTCCTCCGATTATAAGCCTTGTTACTTTCTCCCTGTTCAGCAGAAATGATCTTGACAGCCAGTAATCCTGGTAATTGAATTTGAGAGGTTCGGGTTCAGGCAGGGTATCCAGATCTTCCGTGGTGAGTGTTTGTTTAATAAAAATTCCGCCTGCATACCTGGTTGCCGAACTGACAAGCTGCCGGTCTATTCCGACTCCATAAGTTCTTTTCCCCAGCGCATCCTGATAGTAAACATTCAGGTTGATAAATGATCTGGAGATGTTATTTATGTTATAAGAGACCCCAAATCCCGGCGATCCTGTTGAGTCTGCATCATATGGCATTCTTAATCTCAGCTCATGGCCTGCCCCGAATATATTTTTGTCAAAAACAGAAACGGCACCCTTGCTGACTGATTTGAAATCAAATGATCCGCCAAGAGAATAAACGTCTTTTGTGACCACCAGAATATCCACATATCCGTCGGAATCTGAAATGACGATGATCCTTGAATCGTCTATATAAGGAAGTTGTCTCAGGATCCTTTCATTATCGCTGAGCAGGATGGGGGAGAGTGTGTCCCCTTCAGTGAACAGGAGGTTTTTTCTTATGATCCTTTCAATTGTATTTGTGTGAGTCTTGTTCAGGATATTGACCATTTTTCCGGATGGCTGAACCAGCGGATTGTTAATATCCGTTCCGAAAACATTCAGCCGTTTTATTTCGATTTTCCTTATGATCTTGCCGGAATAATTCACGTAATCATCTTCGCTGGAACCAGTTATCTGATTTGATGTTGATGGTTTATTTGATACAACTACAAAATCGTACAATTTTTTGGTGATCAGATATTTTGATGCTTTTACATTGAGAGAGTCAAAAAACAGGGGATTGCGGTCGTTGTCAGACAGTGAAGGAGGGATGAGCTTATTGGGAATATCGGCAGGCCAGTTGATCCCGAAATTCATCAGGTTTTCCCTGAGAATGTAATAATCCCTGAGATTTATCTGAATTAAGGTATCAGGTTCTGAGCGCATCTGTGAATGGACACTGGTTGTCAGGAGAGCAAGGACCGCAGAGAATAATAGCCGTCGTGCTTTATACCTGTATATTAACCCTGCATCCACATCACATTAATGAGAATCGGTAACCAGGACATCATCGGAATTGAACTGGAAGCCCAGACGTTTACCTGTGATGACCCTGGAATGTTGGATCTTTGCTTCAACCTGCCCTACAGTTGCAATCTTTACTGTATCATATGGGGGAACCAGCAGATCGAATTCGAGAGCATACTGTATGGCAGTAGATATTATAATCTGAAGGGATTCGTTGCTTATTTCCTCGTTCCCGTAATTTGTGAACAGCATTCCCATCTGTCTTTTCCCTTCAACAAAATACTGATTTTCATGATTTATAAATATCCTGGCAATCAGGTATCCAAGGTCATCGAGTCTTGAATACCTGAACGAATCAAACAGGAAATTATAGATATTTATTATTCCGGAATATGCGTTGTATTTGTTCTTTTGTATGTATGGAGTTTTCCAGGCAGGGTGTTCCCTGTCGAACTGGAAAATATTTGAATGCATGCTGAAAAACAATATATCTCCCGCTACCTTGAGCTGGGCATCAAAATTACTCCTGTCTGTAAATTCCATCCTTATCCTGGGATCAATGTTTCCCAGATCGGTATTACCCTCCTTTGCAAAATTCCTGAGTATCTCTTTGACATTTGAAAAGGCTTCGAAAGTCCTGTCATATACCTTTTGCTTGAGAACGGCTTTTTCTTTAAGTGTCTTAATTATTGACTGTTTCTTTTCTGTTAGTTCGGACATGATAAATAAGATATATCAGATTAAAGCTTCTAAATTAGTAAATAATACTGATATCTGGTAATAATCAGATAAACAGCATGTCGTGTGGTTAAGATTCTGTGCTAATAGGATCTTGCAAATAAAACCCGCCTTTTTGAGGGTTTTCCTGAATATATGCACTTCCCGTCTTCTTCAGGTGAATCAACAGGGATACAACGGATTGTCGCTTTGGTCTCTTCCTTAATCTTTTCTTCTGTGGCGGAGCTTCCGTCCCAGTGAGCCATTATGAATCCGCCACTGTTATCAAGGATATCAACAAAATCCTTCCAGGTATCAACATAATGAGTATTCTCTATCCTGAATTTATCTGCTTTTCTGAATATCTGCTCCTGAATGTCAGCAAGCAGGTCTTTAATATGTCCGGCAAGCTTCGATGCAGGTATGGTTTCCTTTTCAAGAGTATCCCTGCGGGCTATTTCCAGTGTGTTGTTTTCAATATCACGCGGGCCGATAGCAATCCTTACCGGTACTCCTTTAAGCTCATAATCTGCAAATTTCCAGCCGGGTTTATTAGTGTCGCGGTCGTCATATTTAACAGATATTCCGCTTTGTATCAGATCTTTTTTAATTTTTTCGGCAACAGCAGATATAGAACCGAGTTGTTCCGCATTTTTGTAAATGGGGATTATTACAACCTGGACAGGTGCAAGCAAAGGAGGCAGTACCAGTCCGTGATTATCGGAATGGGCCATTATAAGTGCTCCAATCGTTCTGGTCGAGAGACCCCATGAAGTAGCCCACACATAATCCAGTTTTCCTGTCTTATCAGTGAACTGAACATCAAAAGCTTTTGCGAAATTCTGTCCGAGAAAATGGCTGGTTCCTGCCTGAAGACCCTTCCCGTCCTGCATCAGAGCTTCGATGGCATAAGTATCTATGGCACCGGCAAATTTTTCACTTTCAGTTTTGTAACCTTTTACAACAGGGAGAGCCATATAATTCCGGGCAAAATCGGCATAAACGTTTATCATTCTTTCAGTTTCTTCGACAGCTTCCTCCCTTGTAGCATGGGCAGTGTGTCCCTCCTGCCACAGGAATTCTGCAGTCCTCAGAAAGAGCCTTGTCCTCATTTCCCATCTTACAACATTGGCCCACTGGTTAATAAGTATAGGCAGGTCGCGGTAAGACTGTATCCAGTTCTTGTATGAATTCCATATAATAGTTTCGGATGTTGGCCTGATAATGAGCTCTTCCTCGAGCTTTGCGGAAGGATCAACGATAACTCCCTTCCCGTTCTCGTCATTTTTAAGACGATAATGTGTTACAACAGCACATTCCTTGGCAAATCCTTCGACATGCTTTGCCTCCCTGCTGAAAAAGGATTTTGGTATGAATAAGGGGAAATACGCGTTTACATGCCCTGTCTCCTTGAACATCCTGTCAAGCGTCGATTGAATCTTCTCCCATATTGCATATCCGTAGGGCTTGATTACCATGCAACCACGCACCGCCGAGTTTTCTGCAAGATCAGCCTTGATAACCAGATCGTTATACCATTGTGCATAATTCTCATCCCTGTTTGTTAAGTACTTCGCCATGTTTTGGTACACTATTTGATTTACTGTAACTAAATAAAAAAGAAAGCGTAAAAATATATAAAAAGTTGAGTTGTGATAATAAAATCGGGAGGTTCATCATGAAAGCAAAATTTTACACATTAGTCCTGTCGGCGCTGATTTTTGCGTTTCCACCTGTAAAATCGCAATATTCCGATAGCCGCGACTTCATTAATGATGAGGCCGGAATCGTTATAAATAATTATTATGATGATTACGATTATTACTATTCTTCCCGCATAAACAGGTTTCACCGGTCTTATGCGGCTTTCGATTATTATTCTCCGGTCTTTACCGATGCCTACTGGTATAGCTACGTTCCATTCTCGTGGGGTATCAGTATTTATGGAAGAGGCGGATTCGGTTTCGGATATTCGGTAAACTTCCCGGTATACTACGGTCTGAGATACTACGACTGGTATGATTCCTGGTATGGTTATGATCCTTATTACGACGGATGGTATGGTTCATACTGGGGTAGTCCTTATTATTACGGCTATAATCCTTTTTACTCAGCCTGGTATTCACCGGTGGTGTTCAACATAAATTTCGGTTACCGATGGAGGCATAATTACTGGTACGGACATAACTACTGGTATGGTAATAATTACTGGTACGGACATAATCACTGGTATGGCAATCGCTACGGGTATAATGATTACAGATACGGTTACAGATCTCCTGGCAGGTATTCTTCTTCAGGATACTATTCAGACAGGAACGGAAGGTCTGAATATAGCAGGCCTCAGGGAGTGAATCCTTCCAGGCGGCCGGAGGCACCCGCACAGCGTAATGAGGCTAATCGCGGTACTGACAGAATAGTGTCTGCAGAAAGGACTCCCGGCAGTGAAACAAGAAGGAATCCCGGTTATTCAGGGGGGACAAGGGGCAATGCAAACGGTAATTATAATAACGGAAATAACAGGAACAGTCGTCCTGAAGGCAACAACGGTAATTTCGGGGAGAACAACCGTAATGCAGGGAACAGCGGTAATAACAATAACAGCCGTTTAGATGGTAATAATGGTAATTTCAGGAATAACCAGGGAACCGGAAGAACATATAAATCACCTTCAGTTGGTTCATCTCCTTCAAGGTCCGCCCCGGTAGTGTCACAGAGAAGTTCATCGCCTTCAAGGACTGCGCCGGTGGTGTCACAGAGAAGTTCATCACCTTCAAGGTCTGCACCGGCAATGTCACAGAGGAGTTCATCTCCTTCAAGGTCTGCACCGGCAATGTCACAGAGGAGCTCATCTTCATCAAGATCAGGCCCCGCAATGTCACGCAGCAGCTCCTCACGAATGGGAAGATCGTCCGGATCTGCTGGAAGAAGTTCCTCACAGGGATCCCGGTCATCCGGATCAAGATCTTCCGGGAACTCATCAAGTCGTGGGAGGAGGTAAAAAATACGGGGCACGCAAAAGCATGTCCCGTATTTTTTTCCTATATTTGATGTTTATATAACTTTACAATTTCGCAGAAATAATTTGGTATAATATTTGCTTTAGTTATACAGATAACAACAAATAAAAAGGAATCAAACATGAAAGTATTTACAAACATCGCAATCATCTCACTCCTGGTTCTTGGTTCTTGTACTTCAAGACTTTATACCAGTGGAGAATATGATGATCTCTACTATCAGCCTTCAGACCAGACCGTCACAGTTTCGCGGGAACCGGCCAGAAAGAAGATAGTTGAGAGCACGCTAAGGTCGGAGGAATACTACGACAATATCTATGCAGCTGATACTCTCGTGTCTGATGAGTATTCTGATGCAGTCGATTATGACGATGCTGTTATCAGCCAGGGTAAGGGCGGTAATATCTATAATTACTATATGGACGATTATTCATATGCCGGAAGACTTAACAGGTTCTATGGCAATTATTTTAACCCATACTGGAGAGATCCTTTCTACTCAGGCTGGGGCTTCCCTTCAATGAGTTTCTCTTTCGGCAGACCGTATTACTACAGTCCTTTCTACTATGACCCCTTCTATTATGATCCTTACTACTATGATCCTTTCTACAGCTACTATGGTGGCTACTATGGTGGATACTACGGTGGATACTACGGAAGGTACAATGGATTCGGATCATATTATCCATACTATTCAGGATATTATTCTCCATGGTATAGCGGATGGGGATATGGATCGGGTATCCGGGATTATAATAGTTCGGTTAATTATGGAAGGAGAGAACGTCAGAGCACATACTCGACAAATTATAACGACAGGATGATGCCGGCTACCTCATCATCACGCAGAGACGGATATGTCTCAGGCGGTTCAGCCGGTACAAGCGGAAGGCCTGCTTCTGCAAGCGGTACAACAGTTTCGAGGAGGTCAGTCTCCACTGCAGTTAACAGAAAAGCCTTAAATGCTTCCGATGTTAATACCAACCAGGGTGCTGTAAGACAGAACCCATCGGTAAACAGCAGGTCGACTACTACCCGGAGCTCAACACCAGCTTCAAGACCTGAATATAATAATGTGAACAGAAGCTACACACCCAGCTATAGTGATCCGAGGACCAGCACCAGACCTTCATATAACAACAGCAGGGTAAACAGCGGTACCGGTACGCAGCGTTCTGCATATCCTGAAACATCGAGAAGTACGCAGAGAAGCAGCTCTTCTTCATACTCATCGGGACAAACCAGGTCAGTTCCTTCATACAGCAATCAGGGAACATACTCAATGCCCTCAAGGAGAAGTGTTGAAAGCGGTTCCGGATTTTCCTCAGGATCATCCCGCTCATCTTCCAGCTATTCATCCGGCAGATCATCTTCATACAGCGGTGGCAGCAGCTATTCCGGCGGTGGCAGTTATTCGGGCGGTTCATCATCAGGTGGTTCATCATCCGGTGGCTCATCTTCATCAGGCGGCCATAGCGGTGGTTCGTCTTCAGGAGGCAGAAGATAGTTGTAATTAAAATGATTAAGGGTTCCTGTGGTTCATTCTAAAATTGGAGTGGTGGGATACTATTAAGAAAAAAAGAAATGAAGAAGTTAAATTCAGTATTGATAATACTCGTGGCATCGTTTACAGGGCTTTTTGCACAGGACTTTGATGATGCACTGAGATACTCCCAGATCTTTTATGGCGGCACAGCCCGGTTCATGTCGATGGGAGGAGCATTTACAGCACTGGGAGGAGATATTTCAACCCTGAGCCAGAACCCGGCAGGACTGGGTGTGTTCAGATCATCTGAGATATCCGTCACTCCGCAGCTTTACCATATTAAAACCACAACTGACCTGAACGGAATCAGTTCCGATTATCTGTATAATTTCAACCTCAATCAGGCAGGAATAGTTGCTAATATAATTAACAACAAAAAAGAATCAGGGCTCATTTCCCTGAATTTTGGCTATACTTACACAATGAAAAGCAATCTTAATCAGAACGGACTGATAAGAGGCGTAAGCAATAACAGTTCCATGACCGATTATTGGGCTGATGTAAGTGCCGGATATACAAAGGACGAACTTATAGATTATGTTGCCGATGCCGATCTTGCATACTGGGCAGGCCTTATTGACACAATTCCCGGATATGATAAAGATTATGCTTCGATTTTCTGGTACTATGGCGACAGCGCTTTTGCAGATTACGGACAAACAATCAGGCGGCTCATTTCAACTGACGGCAGTACCTCGGAACATAGTTTTTCAATCGGCGGTAATTATTCCGATAAATTTTATTTCGGAATGACGTTAGGTGTCAGCAGGATATATTATGTAAGTCATTATGAGCATCTTGAGAAAGCCGGGGAAATAACTCCCTATGGATTTGATGATTTTAATTATGTTCTTCATTACGAAAACACCGGTACAGGATTTACCGCAAAGATTGGCGGAATATTCAGACCCACTGACGCTGTAAAGATTGGTTTTGCCCTTCATTCCCCGACACTTTACAAGATAAATGAGTATGTATATGATAATATATCTTCAAGTTTCACAGACGGGGAAAACAGGTCATATGATAATAATCCATCCAGGTATAGTTATGCCCTCACGACTCCTTTCAGGGCACTCGCAGGAGTAGCAATTCAGCTTAAAAAGATCGGTCTTATAAGCGTTGATTATGAATATGTTGACTATTCAGCTGCAAAGTTCTCGGAAACAGGCGACGGATATGATTACAGTGATAAGAACGATGCCATCAGAAACAGCCTCAGGGCAACCAGCAATTTCCGCATCGGCGCTGAAATGAGATATAATAATCTTTACCTCAGAGGTGGATACGGTTATTACGGAAAATCATTTACCAACGATGAACTTAACAAAGACCTTGATTACAACACTTTTTCTGTCGGAACAGGATTCAGGGAAAAAAATGTTTTCGTCGACTTCGGGTTTACCAGGCAGATCAATTCGCGTAAATATGTACTCTATCAGAGCACTGCCGGTGATGCGATCTCAAACATGAGCATCGGCAGGAACATGTTCACGCTTACTTTCGGATATAAATTTGGTTACTGATACTTTGTTTGACTTCCTTGGAAAAGGCTTCCGGATTCCGGAGGCCTTTTTTTTCACAGATAACTGGCAGCCTCCGGTCCCATGTTAAAAATCAGGTCAATTATACTCAGTCCGGGGACAAACCCATGTATGGCATTAAAAACCTGGGGATATTCCTTCTGTATATAAGCGGATCTCTTTTTTGGATCTATTGAATACCTGTAATCGCCTGTGGTGCTGTTAACGGGTAAAAATTCAGCAGTATAAACAGGATTAACATTGAATCTTAATATTTTCAGAACTTCAAGAAGTATTTCCATATTGAGATCGAGGAGAAACTTATGATCCTTCAGGATTATCTTTTCAATGACTTCGGAATAGAACATAAAAAAAGGGGAGGAATTATATGCTGTTCTGAGAGCACCTGAATGTACCTGCTGCCATCTTTTGGAATAATCTATACGGATATCCCTGATATGAGTTTTATGGAGGCTTCCAAGGTAAACGGGTACTGTCAGAAAGCTGATGCCTCCGGCAGTCATTATATAACAACGGTTCCTGTATGATTGTTTATGATAATTCTCCTCACTCTCAATAAGCAGCTCCCCGGCATCTTTTATCCTTGCAAAGTATTCGACCGGTGGCAGATATGCGGTAGAAAGAAAGATCTTGCCCGGCATTTGTAAATTAATCAGTTCATCTTGTTTATCATGCTCGCTGAGAATCCGGCACCGAAACCATTGTCTATATTTACGACAGTCACACCGGCCGAACAGCTTGTCAGCATAGCAAGAAGCGCTGATATCCCACCAAAATTTGCACCATAGCCAACGCTTGTAGGAACAGCAATTACAGGTTTGTCGACCAGTCCGCCAACCACGCTTGCAAGAGCTCCTTCCATACCTGCGATAACTATAATAACCCTGCAGCTTCTTATTTCCGGAAGCTTATCGACCAGCCTGTGAATACCTGCGACACCGGCATCAAATATTCTCACTACTTTATTTCCGAGAAGTTCAGCGGTTACTGCAGCTTCTTCCGCGACAGGGATATCTGATGTCCCTGCGGTGATCACTGCAATCCTTGTCTCGGGCATCTCAGGCTTCTTATTCCGGACGGATATGATCCTTGCTTCTTTATAAAAAACAGCACCGGGACAAACCCCTTTTACGGCTTCGTACATATCTGAGGTGGCCCTGGTCCCGACTATATTGTTTTCCTTTTCAGCCATCACCCTGAATATATCCCTTACCTGGTCAACGGTCTTACCGGCACAATAAACTATCTCGGGATAACCGGTCCTGATCTCCCTGTGATGGTCGATCCTTGCAAATCCCAGGTCGGTATAGGGAAATGACTTCAGTATCTCAAGGGCTTCTTCCACACTTTTTGAGCCATTACGGACATCAATTAGCAGTTTTTCAATCTCTTTTCCTGTCATTTTAACGTTTATGTAGGGTTCATACTACCTGTCCTGTAACCTTCAAGATCTAAAGATACATATCTGAAACCGATATTTTTAAGATATGCAACGATTGAGCCTAAATAAGGATCGTTAATAAGTCCGGTAATATATCGCGGTATACATTCTATCCTGGCAATATCGCCATGTACCCTGACACGGGTACCCGGATAGCCTTTTTCATAAAGATGATCTTCGGCTTTTTCAATCATCCTGAGAAGATCTTCACTGACCGGAGTATCATGAGGGATTCTCGTCAGCAGGCACGACATTGCCGGCTTGTCCCAGGAAGACAATCCTGCCCGGTGTGCCAGTTCCCTTATTTCTTTCTTTGATAAACCGGCTTCTGCAAGAGGACTTCTTATATCCAATTCCTTTAATGCTCTCAGTCCAGGCCGGAAATCATTTTTATCATCTGTATTTGAACCATCAACAATATATCTGTAACCATTCCTGCCGGCATAATCTGCGATCCTGCCGAAAAGTGTTTTTTTACATAAATAACATCTTCCGGCAGGATTATTCCTTATATCACCGGGAAATGGCACTTCAATCATTTCATGTTCAATATTGAATTCTTTTGAAAATGCAACTGCTTCTCTGATCTCCCGTTCAGGTACATATGTTGTATGGACCGTTACTGCGACGAACCTGAGGTCTTTCTGTAAAGAGGCCCTGTGAACCAGAAAAGAACTGTCAAGGCCTCCTGAAAATCCGATAACAAACGATCCCAGATCCCGGAGAATTGAATCCAGCTTTAAAAGCTTATCATCTTCCATTATTTCTTCTTTTAACAGTTAATCCAACCCTAAACCATTCTTAACGAGGTTAGTAATGTTACCTGCCGAAAACTGAAGCCATAATATTGTTATAGACTTCTTTGACGGGGATCCCTTTTGCCTCGGCAATAGTTTTGCATTCAGAGTATTCAGGTTTACATGATACTTCCTTATCTTTATAAAACGATCGTTTTAATGTAACTTTCCCGTAAATAGTGTCGATCTGATCAAATCTTCTTGACAGAGTGTCTTTTCTGAACGGAAATGTTCTCACACCAACTGTTGTTGATTCAGTAAAAATTATTTCTTTCAGTGTTTCTTCATTCCCCTTTTCACATATAATATTAAGTATGCTCCCGGGTCTTCCCTTTTTCATTATAGTAGCAGTAATATAGACATCAGCTGCACCATTTGTAAAAAGCCTCTCGCAGATGTGGTCATAAAATTCCGGATTCATGTCGTCTATATTGCATTGGATAAGCAGTGCATCGTGTCCGGTATTTGATTCTTCCGCTTCCCCGAGGAAAACCCTGAGAAGATTTGGTACGTCAGGATCCTCTTTCTGGCCGACGCCATATCCGGTTCCGGTAACCGAAAATGCCGGGAGACTGTCAAAATGAGTTCCGAGGGTAGCGAGAATAGCAGCGCCTGTCGGAGTAGTGGCTTCAAAACCGGTACCTCCCTTTTTAACCTGCAAGCCCTTAATAATTTCAGCTGTGGCAGGAGCAGGAACAGGCAGCCTGCCATGACTGCAATTTACAAAACCGCTTCCCAGTTCTACAGGGCCGACAAATACTGCATCAACCTTCAGGGCATTAAAACATACTGCGGCCCCCACGGTATCAATTATTGAGTCCATTGCTCCTACTTCGTGAAAATGAACATGATCCAGAGGAACTCCATGAACTGAAGCTTCGGCTTCTGCTACTTTCATGAAGATCTTCTTACTGAGTTGCTTTGTCTCTGAATCAAGAGATGAATTGTCTATGATCTTT
>JAKQPD010000372.1 GCA_029564935.1 Bacteroidota bacterium | reverse complement strand
TCGGGAAAAAATAAGAATTGACGACACATAATTAAGAA
This sequence comes from Bacteroidota bacterium, assembly GCA_029564935.1. Taxonomy (GTDB): domain Bacteria; phylum Bacteroidota; class Bacteroidia; order Bacteroidales; family VadinHA17; genus LD21. The sequence continues at coordinate 3,675 of JAKQPD010000372.1, read as the reverse complement.
AGACTGATCCGGCAGGGTCGGTCTTTATTTTATTCTTTCCACCTCAATCAATAAGGGCAATATCCTTTTTGACCCCGACTGGTAAATAGGAATAAAATCGCATTCGATCGCGGGATATTTAATATTATTCATTACGAGGACAGTCAACCCTCCCTGAGGATTTCTTTTCTGATTGATGATTGTACCTGTTTCGATAACCATTTGTCCGCCCCTTTGCAAAGTATCCGGAAAATGACACCTTATATTATATGTCCCTTCCTCAATTTCAACTCTCCATTTACCAAAAATCTCCTCCTGGGTCCAGATACCTCTGTCTCCACCTGCATCATTCCTGTTAAGATAAACCGGATTTTCCTTCTCATTACCTATGATTATCCTCTGAGGATCAGTAAGATTGGGTGAATTGACCAGTTCTTTATAATATGTATCAAATTCCTCCTTTAATGATCCGGCAAGTGAAATATTGTCGTGGATTATATTGTTCTGCTCATAAGGATTATTTTCAATATCATATAATTCAAATCCCGCAATTCCCGAATCATAATCCGTATGACCTGCAAATTTGTATTTTCATCAAGATTCAATTCCCCCAGCTTTTGAAGGATCTTTCCGATGTTATCATCGATGTTTTTAACCATTGCATACACTCTCCGGGCATCCTCCTTATTGTTTTCATTCATCGGATTGAATGGTCTGATGTCGTTTTCAAAGCCTGAAGACGGATCAATATCCCTGAACAATGAATAGTATTCCCCCGGCACCTGCAGTGGTGTATGAGGCGCATTGAATGCAAGGTAGCAGAAAAAGGGCTTATTTCTGTTTTCAATTATGAAATCAATTGCTTTTCCTGCAATGATGTCGGAGCAATAGCCTTTATAAGATTGCTGTTCCCCGTTATGCCATAAGACCGGATTGAAATAACTGCTGTCGCCTTTAACGAAAGTCGTAAAATCCCCGGGCTGTCCCATCCCTCCGCCCAGGCGGACAATTGATTCATCAAAGCCCTGATCAGTGGGACGGCAGGGATAACTGTCACCGAGGTGCCATTTCCCGAAAATGCCTGTTCTGTACCCCTTTCCTTTAAGTATCTCAGCTATAGTAACCTCATTTGCAGCCATTATCGCACCGCCGTTATATGTATCATGAACACCGGTGCGCAGACTATAACGTCCGGTCATTAACGATGAACGGGTAGGCGCTGAAACGGGACACACATAGAAATTACTGAATCTGAGGCTTTCACCAGCCAGTCTGTCGATATTTGGCGTACCAAGGTGAGGATTCCCTGTAAAACTAAGGTCGCCATACCCCTGATCGTCGGTGATTATCAGAAGCACATTCGGAGACTGAATTCTCTGGCAACCGGGAAATACAAGCACGGAAGCGGGAATAATTAAAAATCCTAGCTTTTTATCCATGTTTTTTAAGTCTAATTTAAAGAATTTTGTCCTTCCCGACTTTCAAATATTAATAAATTATTCCTGTTAACAATTACGTGCAGGCTGATTTAAGTACCTGGAGATTTGCATAAGCGGGACTTACCCTATCAGGAAATTGAGATTTATTGAAAGTCTCCGGGGGGAAATGGGTTGGCTGAAATGGCTAAGTAAGGGGCAAAGAAACAGCTGACATTATTCTCTGTTTAGAATAATGAATTGAAGAAGAAAAACACAACAGCTCCGATTACTGCGGAAACGGGTATTGTCAGGATCCATGCCCAGAATATTTTTGTTGTAACTCCCCATTTCACTGCCGAAAGGCCCTTTATTGCACCTACCCCCATTATGGCGCCTGTAATGGTATGAGTAGTACTTACCGGTATCCCGAAGTGAGTTGCCCCAAAGAGGGTCAATGCTCCGGCCGTCTCGGCACAGAATCCCTCGAAAGGCTTCAGCTTAGTGATCCTCTGGCCCATAGTCTTGACAATTCTCCAGCCTCCGAAAAGAGTACCCAGGGCAATAGCTGCCTGACACGACAGAACGACCCAGAGTTCCGGGCGCTTATCATCTACAGATGCCATACCCATGGTTATCAGGGCAATCCATATTATCCCCATCGATTTCTGGGCATCATTCCCTCCATGTCCCAGACTGAATGCAGCAGCAGACAACAGTTGAAGCCGCCTGAAATGTTTATCGACACCCGAGGGAGAATGCTTTTTAACAAGGTTTATAACAATTATTGAAATTATGTATGACATTACCATCCCAAGCAATGGAGCGATCACAATAAAGGCAGCAATCTTCAGAACGCCTCCGGCAATAACCGAAGAGGGGCCGGAACTGACGATGGCTGCTCCGACAAGTCCCCCGACAAGAGTATGCGACGAACTGGAGGGTAATCCCCACCACCAGGTAAGAAGATTCCATGTTATAGCGGCAACCAGTGCCGCAGCAATCACAGTAAGAGTGACAACTGCCGGATCTATGACACCTTTTCCCATTGTTGTTGCAACCTTCATAGGAAAAACCATAAATGCTATAAAATTGAAAATCGCTGCCAGAAGAACAGCATTAAACGGAGAAAGGACTTTTGTAGATACTATCGTTGCAATTGAATTGGCTGAATCGTGAAAGCCGTTTATGAAATCAAAAATCAGAACCAGTCCGATTATCAAATATAAAAATGTCATCCGCCTCTGAATTATTTACCCGAAATTAAGGCTACAATTTTAATAATTAATTCCAAATCTTCACCGGTCTGAAATCAACTTTAAATATAACATATCCTGATGATTGAATATATTTCTGATTTTAAACTAATTAAGTATTATAGTATTACCAGCCCCCAGTTCAATATAATCTTCCCCGAATGAATCCCTGAACATCTTTATCTGCTCTTCACCGGTGCAGTGTGTGGCTCCGCATTTGACGATCCCAAGGGCTTTCATACCGGTAATTATCTCATCCATCTCTTTCTCAGATTTTACCAGGGCCTGTTCAGGAATCTGATAGTCAAATTCCCCTGAAGTGTACAGGTGTTCACATATTCTTGCAGGATCATCTACCAGTAATGGATCCAGTTCAAGACCGGTTCATAAAGGACTTTTATTGTAACCGGTTTATCAATCCCTGTCCCTGATGAAACACCTTTCAGCCCTTCCTGATCATTCAGCCTGCTGTAATTCTGCCCGTTAATCTGACATCCGACGGCAGGAAGAATAACAAGAACCAATAATAACATTAGCTTTTTCATTTTGATTTATTTATTATTATAAGTTTAAAGTCGTACAACTGACTCTTACTACTGTCAAACAAATGACCATTTATCCCTCTGCGCCTCTGGCTCTTAAATCCCATGGTCGTCAAATTAAGGGGTATTATGGATATAAGTTTCCCCTCCTTTAAAAGGAGGGGAAATGTATTTACTTATACTCCTGATAATTACAGTAGTTATTTTTATTAAGATATTCATTAAATTGACGGCTGTGCCTTACTCCTTTGCGTCACTTCTCATCAAATTTACAACAATATCCCTATCTTTATCACCTTATAATTCCAATATTCATGAAAGATAAATGGCTTGAATGGGTTATTCAGATACAATCCATCGCCCAGGCCGGATTAACCTTCGCGGAAAATCAGTATGACATCGACCGGTATCAGCAGCTCAGGAATCTCACTGTAGAGATCTTACATGAATACACTGAGGTCAGTCACAACAAGATAAGGGATC
>JAKQPD010000365.1 GCA_029564935.1 Bacteroidota bacterium | reverse complement strand
GCAACCAGGAATTCAACTGCAGCTTTAATCGGACCATAAGCCCGGTTTCTTAAATATTCCGTATCGCCGGAATAAAGATAATGCCACCATAATCCCTGAACTGCCCATGGTGTTTCGCAGACTTCCCATCCCCATGTAGGTACCGGGTAAGGATTCATTGTCATATCAACCGGATATGCGCTGTGAGGAAAATAGGCTCCCGGTAATCCGTAATATTCCTTTGCCCATCTTGTGCTTACATCCATTAAAAACTCAATAAGGTTCACATAGGGGATATTTTTTTCAAGATGGTTACTCGAAAATGTGACCCAGAAGGGTTGTTGGGTATTATAATTCATATGATAATCGCCATGCCAGGCAGTACCTATATTATTATAACTCCAGTTTGCAAACAATCCGGGAGTAGTAACTCCGTCCTTCGTAGCACAATTAAGAAAATACAGATTATGGTACCAGGTCCTTTCAAGGAATCTGTCACTAAGCTTTACTCCGGATTTATTCCAGTATTCCTTCCAGATTTTGTTATTACCTTCTTCTGATGCAATCACATCTTTCAATTCCGGAGAATTTATCAAAGGCGGATCCATTTTCACTACACAATTAAGACCTTCGGTAAGTGAAATACAGCCAAAGAAAGTATCTTTATTCTTAAGTCCGGCTTCCAGATCCGCCATTCCGGTATTGTTCCCGTTCCAGTCAATTCTTGTTGTTTTCTCCAAAGGGCCGTTTAATACAACCGATAATCTGAAGGCCTTATCTTTCGAATGTCCCTTTGAGAGATCATATTTTTCAGGTTCTTCATAGGGAAGTATCTGCCGGAAAGAGAGAACACCGCCCGGGAGGTTTTCCTCAGACCTGGCTTTAGGGAACACTGACGGAGTTGACGGATCGATCATTACTCTTACGCGGTCAAAGATATTTGCGCAGAGTTTGCCATCCTTATCAATGAGTCTCATCCAGAGCTGGTCTTTTACCATATCGGTAAAGACCTGAAGCCTGAGATCCCTTTTATCTTTCGTCTTAAGGAAAACTTCACACATCCCGTTTGAAATGTCCAGCCGGTGTCCGGTCAGTTCCGCATTGCGGCGATCGAAACCGAGCAATACGGAACCACAGGGAAATGGACGGGGATATGGCTTACGGTAGTTTTCCTGTGTCATAAGGCTATATTCACGATACCACGGATCCTCAGTAAGTAATGATAATGTATCCGGAATAGTCTTCACCCTGTTGAACACTTCTTTAAAGGTCCCGATCTTCTCCCTGTTATTTTCGGCAATCCGGATGTCCCATACATTATTATGTCCGAAGTATAATACTATTGCATCCGGACGAGTGGTTACAACAACCCCCATCCCGCCGTTACCCAGGAGTGCTCCTTCAAAAAAACCGATAGCAGGCTTATCAGCGGTTATCGGATGTAACTTTGCCCTTTCAAATGAGTCAAATGGTTCATCTGCAGCGGAGATATTTGTGATACATAAAAATGAACCCAGAATCACCGGACCAGCATTGAAGTATTTCTTCATTGTATTTATCATTTTAATTTTTGTAATATCCTGTCAGGTATCATTTGTTCCCTCATTGGGCTGAATTGTTCCTCAATCCTACTGTTTTTCGTAAATTCCCAGAGAGATATGTCCATTTGTCTTAATGCCAGTACAGCAGTAATCCAGCTCTGGGACCAGCCGGATTCGACAGACCAGGCGCCCCATCCCGCATCGCCGTTTGATGCCCAGTATTCCCACCGCTTAAAATCAAATGCACGGAACCATCCCCCATCGAGTTCCGGATGCGTTTCACTTCTTATCTGTATCCGGCAGAGGAATTCTGCTAATTTATCTTCGGCGTCACTGTAAAATTTATCTCCTGTTGCCGCAGCTGCTTCGTGTAATCCGAGAAATGCAAAATTCACTGTATAAAGAAGATCGCTTGCCTTATCGGTGTTGGTCTGTATCAGGGGAGTTTCGGAAGTCCCGTATGCTTCATTAGATGCCGGAGGGGGAAACCCGCCTTTACCGGCTTCTCCTGTCTCCTCGGGAATTGCTCCGCATTCATCCTGTCTCTCAAGAAGGTCACTTGCAATTTTTTCAAGCCATTCACGGTGTTCAGGTGTATCTTCAACTCTTACCAGCCACGCCAGCGGAATCATCATTTTTGCCCTCTCCTGCTGTATCCCGTTCGTCCATTTCCATTGTCCGGGATAAGCTTTCACGGTCATTTCAATGGCTGTTTTTGCTCGTTTCAGGAACAGGTCAAATCCAGTCTGATTATAAGCCCACAAATAACAGGCCCACATATTAGCCTGATAATGGGGTGAGTATGAAACAGTCGGGGCAGTAAAAAAATGTTCCCACCCGGCTTTCATCAATGGACCCTGATCAAGCCGGTCAGGCTGGAAACCATATATCCCGCTGATACGTAAATTCCCCAGCAGAATATTCATTAACCTTTTATCGTAGCGGTCACTCTTCTGTGCTGCTGCCGCCATCATCATACCCATAATGACTCTTGCGTTGTCATCACCATAATAAACGGCATAACCATCCATTGAACCCGGACCACAATATTCCTGAATATCATTCCAGCCTGACAGTCCATAAGCCGGATGGACCGGATCAGCCCGATCGCCCAGTGATATCATAGATTTGAAAAAGAGCCAGTCGCCAATATTCGCTCCTGTTTGTAAGTATTTCCGATCCTTGAGAGCCATGCCTGCCAGTCCCATAGCCCCGGCAACCTCACCATTGCAGTCACCTCTGTTCCACCATCGCACAGCCTGAGATCCGTCAGAAAATATCTTTGAATCAAATCCCTCCATTATCCCCAGTGTCCCATCTCCGGATGTGATACCAGGGATCATTTTTGCAGTTCTGTGCCCGAAAGGCCAGTCATGGGAAAGATCCGGATCGGCTGAGGCAGGAACAGGCAGGTTGGCCGGTCTGTTGTACTTTTCCATCATGGATTCATCCAGAATAAGACCGGAATTGAAATACCATTCAATACCTTTTTTCAGTGTTGCTGCCTCGGCATCAGGAGGAAGATTTTCCCCTTCCGGAAAGGCCGGATGAACCAGGGGATCCCATTTCAGATCAGGTAATTTCTTACCGGGGATCAGCCGGTTAAAAATATGTTTCCATATTGCCTGCCAGCAATCATAAGGCGCATATCTGGCGGTAAGAAACTGGCTAAGCTTGGTTGTCGAAACCAGCAAATATCCTTTGTCGTTATAATCCGGAACTTCAAACAATACCGGCCAGGTCTCCTCCGGTAGTCCATAAACGGCACTGTCGAAACCTGCTACCCGGGCAATCACAATATCCGGATCACTTGCCTTCGCAGGAACAAAATGACAATCATGAATAGCCAGGATCCTTAACTTTTCTATCTCCGGAGCAAATGCATCTGAAGAAATCACTGCCCTTTCCCAGTGGGTCCCCCTTGGCTGATCAAGCTCTATCCCCGGTAAAAAAGACGGATATTCGACGTATAATCTCAGATTTTTTTCAGCAGCTTTTTCGAAAAGCTGAAAATCGATATTTGTGGTTTCCCCGGGATAATTATCCGCCAGTATCATAACAGCCGATCCTTCCGGAGCATTATTTACCGCTTCATGCGGGGTTCCGTACCTGTCACATTCATTACTATTCCCTGTCAGTGTTAAATATAGATCATTGTCCTCTCTGCAGCTAAGGGTGATATGGTTTTTATGAGAGCATGCATAGTTAAAGCCAGCCAGCAGGAAAATCACCAGAAGCAGACCGTGAAATTGATTTCTCATGTTTTTATTTCCAGCATCCCTGTTCCGGGATTAATTTTATGAAGATCAGAAGCTGATCGTTTTTTCCTCACCTGCTTTCAGGCTAATTTTCTGCTGTTTGCCATCATACTCTACCCTGCATTTACCTCCTCTTGGAGAAAAGATTTTCGCATTCTGCATTTTCCCTTCGTCCCAATTCATACTTATAACAAATCCTCCCCTGGCACAAAGACCTTCCACTTCACCTGTTTTCCAGGCCTCAGGGATTGCCGGAAGCAACCTTATAATCCCATTATGTGACTGGATAAGCATTTCGGCAATACCTGCAGTACCTCCAAAGTTGCCATCGATCTGGAACGGGGGATGAGTGTCAAACAGATTTGTAAGTGTTGATTTGCGAAGCAATCCCATCAGGTTTTCATAAGCTTTCTCTCCATCCTGAAGGCGGGCAAAGAGGTTTACGATCCACGCTCTGCTCCAGCCGGTATGACCTCCTCCGAAAGATAACCTTCTTTCGATTGTTGCTTTTGCAGCATTAAACAATTCAGGGGTTTCCGGCGTAAACTGGGCCATTGGGTATAAACCGAGAAGATGTGACATATGACGATGCCCCGGTTCTGGTTCATCATAGTCCTTTATCCATTCCTGAATAACACCTTTTGAATTTATCTTGATTGGAGGAAGTCGCCTTTTTGCTTCCAGGAGGTGGGAGACGAACTCCTTGTCTTTACCAAGAATCCCGGCAGCCTCTATACAATAATCAAAAAGGGCATTTACCAGTTCTATATCTGTGGTGGCAGCATATGTAAGAGCAGAAACTTCTCCGGTCTCAGGAACCCTGAAATTATTCTCAGGCGAGTGTGAAGGATTTGTAACAAGATATCCTTCAGGAGATTCAACCAGGAAATCAAGAACAAATTCAGCGGCACCTTTCAGCATTGGATAAGCTCTGTCCTTCAGGAAGGCTGTATCAGCGGTAAATAAAAAGTGTTCATAAACAGGAAATGTCATCCAGGGACCATCCATAGGTGTAATTCCCCACACTCCGTCAGCCACTCCGGTTCTCCCGAACGGATCGGTAAGATGGTGAAGGGTCCATCCGTCAGCTCCGTACATCTCTTTAGCTGTGACAGTGCCCGGAAGAGTCAGTTTTTCCATGAATCCGGTCAGTATTTCTGACGTCTCCGGAAGGTTACAGACCTCTGCAGGCCAGTAGTTCATCTGAAGATTGATATTTGTATGGAAATCTGCATTCCATGGGGCGTCAAACTGGTCATTCCATATACCCTGTAAATTAGCAGGCAGAACTCCCGGCTTTCTCGATGAATTCATCAGCAGGTACCGGCCATATTGAAAATAGACGGGAATTAAATTATCATCGGCACCCCCTTCCTTAATTTTATTTAAACGCTCATCAGTCGGGGTCTCCTTGTTTGTATCTTCTCCGAGAGAAAACTTCACCCTGTCGAACATTTGCCTGTGATCCTGTTCATGGATTTTCTTTAATTCCCTTGAATTATACCGGGATGCATTAGTAATTTTATCCATACATATCCTGAAGGGATCCTTTGAAGTGTTAAAATCAAGCTTTTCTATATTATAATCAGTCGCACCAGTAAGAACAATAACAATTCTTTTAGCCGATCTGACACTAAATCCTGCCGATGTATCAGATTTTAAAGGCAATAATCCTTTGCTGCCTTCAAGAAGTTTCATTGCAGCAGAATACCGCATATGCTTTCCTCCCGGCCCCTTCAGCGGAGAATCAAAATCGACTATCTGCCCTCTAAAACCGGCAATACCGTCTGAATTACTGTATTCATTTATATAATGAGTTAATACAGGTCTCTTCCTTCCACTTCTGTCCCGAGGCAAACTTGCTGTATCCCGCTCTCTGGAAAGCAATTGCTTCAGGCTGATATTTTCGTAATAGTCCGAGGACATCGAAACCACCTTTCTCAGGAGGCAGGACACCTCCATCAAACCAGACTTCAAAAAGATCCCCATATCCCGACCATAATTCGGTAAGCTGCATCTCAACAATTCCGTTGTATCTTTTCTGTTCAGCCTGATCACCGGACACAACCTTCCCGGGATTATCAACCTTCAGATATCCGTTAGCGGTTGTACTTGCATAAATTCCGGGCTTTAATCCGTACTTTTTACAGGAAGTAACAAAATCCTTCACAATATCACCCTGCCCATTCCTCCAGGGAGTGTTTTTTACACTGTAGGAATGTGCATTCGTAGGCCACAGACTGAATCCGCTGCAATGCTTGGCCACAAGCACTGCATAGGTGGCTCCTGCTGATCTGGCTGCTTCAATCCATTGATCTGTATCAAGCTCCTCCGGATTAAAAATGGACAGATCCGGATGATAGTTCCAGTCTTTACGGAAATTATATTCCGGTTCAAAAACAGGCATATCAAAGTGAATCAACACCCCTATCTCTGAATCAGCCCAGTCTGAATGGGCTTTTGTGGGCAACACTTGCTGATCATCCTGTTCCCTGCAACTGGTCAGAATAATAAGGGTTGAAAGAAAAATCAGTTTTACTATTTTCATCATTTCATAATAAATATTCAGATTTTAGTTAATTTAATTAATGCATGCAGCCGGTCATTATCCGTATCATATCTCAACATCATACTCCCCCAGTTCCAGAGGATATTTTCCATATTCCCTGACCAGTTTAACTATATAATCGTAGGTTTGACCCGATACATCGCTTGTGACTGAATGGTCGGACTGGAAAATAAAACCACCACCCCTGGCAGCATTGAGTTTGTGCAGAACATCCTTTCTGATCAGATCTTTATCACCGGTCTCCCATATCTGGACATTACCATTTCCGCAATATCCAAGGTTTTTTCCATATTTCTTTTTTAAATCAACAACATCCAGTCCGGCTTTTGCTTCAAGCGGATTGTAAGCATCAAGGCCTATTTCAATAAAATCTTCAAAAATCTGGCTTATGTTTCCGCATCCGTGATAAATAACAGGAAGATTATTCTTGTGACATTCGGCTATCATTTCCTTTACCCAGGGTTTAAAATATTCCCGCCAATATGCAGGGTCAAATAACATATTCTGAGTATAAGCCACATCACCCCAGATCACAAATCCGTCGAGGTAATCCTTCCCGGCTTCAATCTGGGCTTTCGTACAATCGAGGGAAAACTGTCCCATCCTGTTAATACAGGCTCCAAGGCGATCAGGATACATCCCCATCCACCATAACATATTTTCCTGCCCGAGAAGCCGTGTCAGACATTCCGAACACTCCAGCACACTTCCGTAAACCGGGAAATCAGGGTAAATAGTTCTAATTGTTTCAGTCCAGGCCGGAGAATTACGTGCAAATCCGTCGCCCACACCTGCAATCTGGTTATCACCGGCAGAATAATACCTGCGGGGGTCATAGGGATCATCAAATTCAAAAGCTTCCAGCTTCTCTATGGTATCTACATCAAATGAAATAAACTCAGGCATAGGATCCCTGAACTTTTTCCGTAAAGTTGCCAGGAAACCTGTTTTGATCACGATCTCATTATCATTTTCCCGTATCGTTTCAAATGATCGTATTTTAGGATCGAGATTCGGATTAGTGACCATCCAGTCAAGATCGTAATAATAATAAGGATCGGCATTATCGGGCAGATTGAGTTCTTTCCGCCATCGTCTTATGAACCCACCCCAGAAAAAATCGCTGATTGGCACCTGGTCCGGTTCTTCGTGACGCAGAGTCTTATTCATACGCTCAAGCTTGGCTTTACATTTTAATGATCTTTCCATTTCACGGCGGTAGCTTGATTGAAAAATAGTTTCCCCGTCAATCAAGGTGAAATACCTCTTCCATATTGGCCCACCACTCACCCTCAGCTCTGGTGGAGACAGGTTTCTGCATTGGCATCGTGATATCCCACCACTTCTGGGTTGTCGGATCAGCAGCCATTTTTGCCATATCTGCTTCAAAATCACTGCCGGTATATTCAAAATAGGCAAACAGCATTGAATCCTTATGATAGATCGAATAGTTGTTGATATTGCATTCTTTGATCATTTTCAGAACATCAGGCCAGTCGGCTGCGTGATATTTCTTATACTCTTCAAATTTCTGCGGATCGACTCCGATTAATTGTCCGAAACGTTTCATTTTTTTATTTTTTAGTTATCAGATTTTAATATGAAGATAAATCTATACATTTTAACATTATCTGATTAAAGAACATAAGTTTTTCTTGAAGTCTGAAGGAAATTTCTGATGGTTTTATCAGATGGATTTCAAAATTAGAGTATTTCTATCCATGGAATATTAATTTTAAATTCATTATTTTTATAAATCCAAGACTACTTGAAAGATGAAAAATTTATTAGTATTGATCTTCTGCCTCATTATTAATAATGTAAAGGCACAGGACCCATCCATCGGCATCTTCAGTTCTTCAGCCGATATCGGTAATCCAAAGAAC
>JAKQPD010000362.1 GCA_029564935.1 Bacteroidota bacterium | reverse complement strand
TCTTCCATGATCCCCTGGAGAACCTGATAACTCCGTTACGTGATCTCACAGTTTTACTGTACCCATTTACCGAAGAAGCCTCAACTATGAAATACTTCCCTTCTTCCTTTATGATGAAGTTCATCGGGGCAATATTGGGAGGAATTGTCACACCGGAATAATCCGGTTCAATAACCGGCTCACGTCCTGCATCCGGCAGATCCCTTACGGACGGTTTACATCCTGCTGTCAACAACAGTCCGGATATTACTATCCATACAACAGTACCGATAGTGTTTTTTTTCATATCTTCTCCGGATATTCCCGGTTCCAATTCCTGATGAAGTGCATTTAGTAAAAATAGGAATAATTTTTATAAACATACGACAGCGTTGCTTACAGGAAATTGACAGAAATACAGGCCGCAGGACAAACAACCTCACATGCTCCGCACCCTACACATTTCTGATGATCAATTGCCGGCAGCATATTGAGTATATTACTCCCCTGAAGAAACTCAACTGCATTGTATTTGCAGGCTTCCCTGCATTTTATACACTCCCTGTTATTTGAAAGGTAACAATCGGCAGTGTTTATATGCGCCGTTCCCATAAAAAGGGATCTTTTGGCTCCAACACTGAAAAGTGTTATTGCACCAGTAGGACACACCTTCCCACACAGATTGCAGGTTTCAAGACAATATCCTGATTTAAAGCTGACTTCGGGAGTCATCCAGGAAATAGGATTACTGAAATCGGAATCAGGTATTAAAATATTTGTCGGACAGGCTTTGATACAATTACCGCAACGACTGCATAGAAAATTATAGAGGACAGGCTCTGTCGCACCTGGTGGCCGGATAGTTTTTCTCTGTGAGGGTCTTAGTGCCCGTGGTAAAGTCAATCCTGCCAGAAGCCCAACGCCCGACATAATGAAATATCGCCTTCCGGATAATTCCGGCAAATCACCAGGTTTACTTCGGGTAAAGTACCTTGATAAAAATAACCTGATATCCCACAGACCTGTCTGAAGACCTCCAAGCGGGCATAATTTCCTGCACCAGATTCCCGGAAAAACCAGGCTGATCAGCAAAAGGAGAGGGAAGAAAGCAAAGGAAATAATGACAGCGATACCGGGTTTTCCGGAAAAGATAACGAAAAATCCATTGAATATTGACAGGGGATCAAGGATCACAAATAAAGGCAAACCAAACAAGGCAGCTGTCAGTGAGGTTATTGCCAGCCACTTACCAATTGCCGGCACCTTACTATAGTCAAATTTATCAGATCTTCCTGTTTTCTGCACTTTATCGAAACACCATCCGGCAGGACAGAGATAGTTACAAAACCACCGTTTCCGTAAAATTATCATTACCAGCACCGGGAGTGCCAGAAGGTTCAGAAAAACAAAACTTTTAAGGGCAAATACTGAATTAAGCATCAGGAAGGGGCTCAGCCAGACATGTAATCCCTGAAATCCTTTCCATAATCCGGGCAGTGCAAACAAAACTGCAGCGAAAAAGGAGACTGTCCGGATATCTGATGCCCTTATATTTCTTTTCATCCCAGCCAGGCACCCTGTTGTATAAGGAGTTCTTTAAGTTTACGGGTATTGATATTCCGTGGTGATTCTTTTTCCTTTACTGCAAGTCCTGCAGCTGCACCTGCCCCGTGGCCGGTAACAAGACATGTTCCTATTATTCTTGTATCTTCAACAAGTTCCCTTTCGAAGCAGAAGCAACGGCCTGCAACCAGCAGATTATCTGTCTTTTTCGGGATCAGGGAACGATAGGGGATCTGCCAGTACGGACGTTCCGATGAAGGTACCTTTTTCCCTTTATAC
>JAKQPD010000315.1 GCA_029564935.1 Bacteroidota bacterium | reverse complement strand
TAGTTGATCCTTAATAATTATTAACATATTGATTGTTAATAACTTATGTTCTTTGAAGTATTGATTTTTAACTTGATTTTCAGTAAATTTGAATAAAACCCTGAAAATCATGTTGAAAAAATTGCCGGTTCAGCCACAGTTAGAGATGTTCAAAACAGTCCTCACAAGTTTTATTCATCCTGAGCATGAGTTATGTCTTCTGGCAAAGAAAATAGACTGGAAAGCTCTTGAAGAAGAGTTTGAACCCTTATATGGGAAAGTTGGTCGGCCATCGATACCAATCAGGACAATAGTAGGCCTGTTACTTTTGAAGCAAATGTATAACCTGGGAGATGAGACAGTGGTTGAAAGATACCTTGAAAACCCTTACTGGCAACACTTCTGTGGAGAAGTATATTTTCAATATAAGCTTCCATTTGATCCGAGTGATTTTGTTCACTTCCGGCATCGGATCGGCTCACAAGGGATGGAAAAGATCTTCAAGGCAAGCATTGATTTGTTTGATGCAGACATGATCCGAAGGGAAGTAAAAGAGGTCAGAGTTGATACAACGGTTCAGGAGAAGAACATTACCTTTCCTACGGACCGGAAGCTGATCGAGAAAGTAATAGGACACTGTAAGAGAATAGCGAAGAAGGAGGATATAACACTCAAACGAACTTATGGCCGGGAGATAAAGAAGCTGAAGCACCAACTTCGATTTGCACGCAAGCCAAAGAATATGAAGAAGCATATAAAAGCACAAAAGAGGCTTCACAGGATAGCGTTCAAGATCTATCAGGACGTTGTAAAACAGCTCAGCCCAATACCTAAATCATATATGCAGGAATTTGATGTTCTCTACAGGGTTCTGACACAACAGCGAGATGACTCGAACAAGATATACAGTATCCATGAACCTGAGACACTTTGCATATCGAAAGGGAAAGAGCATAAACCTTATGAATTTGGCAACAAGAGCTCGTTCGCCTATACAAGAAAGTCAGGGATCATAGTCGGGGCGATGGCAATAGAAGGGAACATCTACGATGGCAGAACACTTAAACCACAACTCGAACAGGTAGAAGATCTGACAGATGGAAAAGTAAAGAAAGCAATAGTGGATAAAGGGTACAAGGTACCAGGAGGCATTCCGGGGATAGATATAGTCATGCCGAAGGTGCAAAAAGGAGAAAGCTATTACAAGAAGAAGAAACGAGAAGAACGATGCAGATCGAGAGCCGGAGTAGAAGGACTGATATCACACCTGAAACACGATCACAGGATGATAAGAAATTACCTCAGCGGTACTGCAGGGGACCAAATCAACACATTATTGGCTGCTGCAGTATATAATATGCAAAAGTGGATGAGGTTAAAGAAAGAAGAAATAATGAAATTAATTTTGCGCTGGATTTTCCAGGAATTTATTTTGGTCCCGGTAAATATCCAATCCTACAGAATAAACAAAAAATCGATTTAATAAGGATCAACTAA
>JAKQPD010000285.1 GCA_029564935.1 Bacteroidota bacterium | reverse complement strand
TGCCAAGTCTTGAAATGTCGGCAATTTTTTCCATCACCCGGAAATTCCTCAGACAATTTACTGTGCAGGAATCACATCCGCTGCATGGATTTTCCGAAATATTAAGCTCTGCCAGAAGACTTTTTGCCATAGCGGGATTTCCATATCCGTATGCATACATATAGGCTCTCATCAAATCCCTTACCGGAAGATTCTTTGAACAGCTCTGAGTACAATTATCACATCCGGCGCAGATCAGTCCCGGTTCTGAAAGGGATGCGACGAGTTCACTCTTTTCCTGATCTGTAAGTGTAAAATCTTCCATTATCCCGGAATTGATCTCCACCTGTTCAAATGCTGTCATTCCAGGGATTGCAGTATGGATATCGGGGTTCTGTAAAACCCATTTAAGGGCCGCAGGTGCATTTACCGGTTTGGTCCTCTCCCTGTCAAGGAATCCTCCTGCAAGTGTCTTCATTGCCACAATACCAATACCTGCCGATGCCGCTTTTTTTATCGCTGCATTCAATTCCGGCAGTGTAGCAAGCCTGTAATTATATTGTGTGAGTATTACATCCCATACATCAGATTCTGCAGCAGCATCAATTACAGTATGTTCATTCCGGTGGGTCGAGAATCCGATATACTTTATTTTTCCTTCTTTCTTCAGCTGCTTTATAGTATTTATTACAGGTTTATGATCGAAATACTCCGGATTGCTGATATCATGAACATACAGGATATCCACATAATCCATTTTAAGCCGCGACATGCTTACATTGAATGTTTCCATGAAGCGGTCTGCAGTAGCCTCATCAGTCGGTTTTCCGTCCCGGTCGGTAGGTGATTTGACTTTGGTTGAAATTATGAATGAGTCCCTCCGGTAATCTTTGAACACATTTCCAAGCATTGTTTCACTGTTCCCTCCCAGGTATCCGTTGGCTGTATCAAAAAGTCTCATTCCCTTGTCATAAGCAGCTTTTACAAGGCTTGGATTATCCGATCGCATAACACCGAAGCTTACAACAGGTACTTTTATACCCGTCCGGCCAAGTGTCCTGTAAATTATATTCTTTTCCTGTACCTGTGCAGAAATTATTGCCGGAGAAACAGCCATTGCTCCTGCTCCAGCAAGGCTCGTCCTGAGAAATCCTCTTCTTGATATCATATTTGTTTATTATTATTTTAAATTTCTGATCCTAACTTCAATATCAGTATCTTTCAACAGCTGTACCAGCTTGTCGGTTTTTGTATCACCATAATGATAGGGATAAAGAATTTCAGGTTTGAAAGCTTTAGCCGCATCAGCAACCATTTCAGGTGTCATTGTATATGGAAGGTTCATTGGCAGGAAAGCAACATTTATGTTTTTCAGAGCCTTCATTTCCGGGGTATTTTCAGTATCCCCGGCAATATAGAATTTCTTATCTCCTATTGTCAGAATGAACCCGATGCCTGAACCTTTTGGGTGAAATGGCTGTCCGGGTGATCTCATATTGACAATATTATAGGCGGGAACAGATTCAACTGTTATGCTGCCGGCATTCCGGGTTTCCCCGGAATTCATTGGTTGTGCCCATTTTATTTCAGCAGCTGATTTCTGGTTGCAGAACATTACTGTTTCGGGTTTCCGGAGAGAAGAGATCAGTTTTGCATCAAGATGATCGTAATGTTCATGAGTTACCAGGATCAGATCAGCCTGCGGAAGATCCTTATAGCTTCCTGAACTGCTCACAGGATCGATATGAATACAGTAGTCATTCACTTTGAACATAAGCGATCCGTGTCCGATAAAGTACATTTCAACGTCGCCTGCAGATGTTTTTATCACATCAACAGCATGGGAATCCTGAGAATATGCACCTGAAGTCATCATAATTAAGATTAAAATTGTTAAAATCTGTGATTTCCTTTTCATATGATCTTGTTTATTCGTCCCATAAAAACATGCATAAAAGTAGTAATCTTATCATTTTTATCAAATTTATTATCATCAAGTACGTTTTAATGAAGTAAAATTAATAACTTGCCTGATGTTATTAGGTAATGGATCAATCATTTAACATTGATGCATTTAGGGTATATCAAAAAGTCATTGTGTCTGTTTAGTCTTCTGGTTATCACCTTAGTTATAAATGGTCAGGCATCTAAAAGCTGCAGGATCAGTTTTGACAGGGTTACTCAGACAAATGAAATCATTTCATCAGGACGTGATATCATAATAAATTACACCCTGCCGGAGATTGAAATAAGCGGATTCAGGGGTAATAATGGTTCTTTTTACAGGATATCAGCTCCCGGCCACATACATACTTCAGTACCAGGTAAGCCCGAACTCCCGGTTTTAAGCCGGCTTATTGCGATTCCGGGGGATCTGGTCTTTGAGGTCAGAATAACAGATGTCAGTACCCGGAGAGTCTATCCCGGCCGAAAGAAGATAGATGGCCTTCTTTTCCCCGCCCAGGAAGGTGAAACAAAAGGAGATCAGGATAAAAAGCGTACATTTTCGATAGACAAGGCTCTGTATTCCACAAAGAAATTCATTCAATCAGATACGGTTACAATCCTGCCTGCAGGTAAAGTAAGGGGAACAAGGCTTGCAAATCTCGTAATCTCACCGTTCAGATATAATCCGGGATCAAATATCCTGGAAGTGATCACTTCCATGAAAATCGAGATACATTTCACCGGTTCATCTGAAATTCGCAAATCGGGTGGGGAATCTGAAGCTTTCAGGAAAACACTGAGCAAGGGAATCCTTAATTATGCTGAAAGCTCCGATATTCCGACATGGTCCGACAGGCCAATGAGGATGGTGATACTTACAGACACGGCCTTCCGGTATCACCTTGAACCATTTATAAGATGGAAAACCCTTAAAGGTATAAAGCTTGATATATTATATAAAGGTGCTGAATTTGCAGGTGACAACTATACTGATATAAAGAAGTCTATTGAAAATCTTTATAATTCAGCCACCGCGGAGAATCCTCCTCCCGA
>JAKQPD010000276.1 GCA_029564935.1 Bacteroidota bacterium | reverse complement strand
ACTTCCGGTGACGAAGCTGACGGAAGGGATGAAGGACTGTATTTTGATAAATTCCTGTCTGATGATAAAATTAATGAAGTATTGCAAAAAATAATATTATAATGTACATTTGACTGACTTTTTAAGGTTTAACAAAAATATCAATTATGAGTGCAAAAGCATTTTATGACAAAGCGATTCCCACGAAGAACCTTGTGACTACGATTACTGGTATCATTACGCTGGTATTGACTATCCTGATGAGCGCAGGTATCCTAACACCTGAGCAGCAGACAGAACTACAGGCCAATGCATTTTCCATTGTTGATGCCGTTGTGCTGATATGGGGCGCAGTATCTTCAATTATCCTGATGTTCAAAGCAAAGGACGCATGAAAAAACTACTCCTGATTTTTGCGCTTGCGGCACTTGTAACAGGGGCCAGCGCACAGTCATTTTTCACTCCGGTAACAGCTGATCAGTTAAAGAGTGGAGAGAAAGCCCTGACGGGTACTTTCCTGATCCGGCCTGAGTTTACAGTTGCCGGTAACGTGATTAAACCTGTTTTCATTGACGGGAAGTTTTCGAGCTTTGATGTATCCTTCGCCTCACGTGTGGGGTTCGGGGCATCGTACAGCCTGTATAAGCTCGTCAATGATCAGCCTTATAACTTGTATTCTTTTGCGGCACAACTGAGCCTGGCGACAGCAGAGAGGCCAAATATGGGTATTTTATTGACTGCCTCTGCATTTGATTTATACGGCCTCAGTCCTTCGGTTGGCATAGGATATGATTTCGTGAAAGACAGTCCCATAAAACAGAACTGGTTCCTGATGTGGGGGCTGGGTAAAACCTTCTGAGTAATGGCAAATCCTTGCTCAAAAGAAAAAGAAATTGACAGACTTAGTAAGGCTGTTTTCGGCAACGGAGAGCAGGGATTAGTCCAGAACACAGCAACTATACTTGAAAAGATTGATAATATTGAGCAGACCCTTACTGAAATCAGGCCGGGGATTTCTGCTTTAATGAAGTTCCAGGCAGAGGTTTTGACTGAGCGAAACATCAAAGAAAAGAATAGCATGAATGGCTGGCAAAAGGCAGGAATAATAATCAGTTCTATTATCGGTGTATCCGCTGTTGTTGCTTCAATAATCTTCAAATCATGAACCTGTATGTTTACCGGAAGATTCGCAAACCTACTTATACGATAGGGAAGTTTTATATTGAAGTGCAATTCCAATGTAACACCCTTGAAGACCCGGTTCGTGACCTGGTTGATTTGAATGATGACGGTGACTTTGGTGATCCGGATGAAGGCAAGATTTACGGAGAAACCGCAATCCCGGCCGGGAAGTATCAGGTCAAGATGCAACATTCACCTACATTTAACAAGCTGATGCCATATCTTCAGGATGTTCCGGGATTCACCGGAATAATGATACACGGCATATCAAATACATCACAGACTAAAGGCTGTATCGGGGTAGGAGAAAATGTCGGTAATGGCCGGTTGGTCAATGGTCCGGCATGGTCAGGCGTTATCCGTGAAAAGATCACAAAAGCGATCCATGACGGGGAAGAAGTCTGGATTGAAATATTTAATGAATAGTCATATTTCGTCAAAATATGTTATCTTTGTAGAGTAGGTTTTTTCATGTTCAGGTTAGGGTTTCCGGGGAGTGGTTCAGGGCTGCT
>JAKQPD010000257.1 GCA_029564935.1 Bacteroidota bacterium | reverse complement strand
AAAGGGAAGAAGAGTATTATTTAAATATTTCTTTTTTTCCGTAAAACCATTATAGTCAGAAAAACCACAGCAATCAGTATCACAGTACCTGTTATCATGAAGGATATACTGAGTGACCTGTCGTCCTTCATGACTTTTATTTCCGGCTGATACTGGTTGAGGCCGTCTCTCTGATCCGTGAGCCATTTCGGCAGCGGTCTGTTATCCAATGATTTGTATTGAGCAGAATCCTGATCCATCAGTGGTGAACAAGTATTGGATTCGCATCAAGTATCTGGTTCACCATTGCCGGCATAGGATTCTCCCAGTTTTTCGTAAACAGGATATCAGTTCCGGGCAGGTCATCTTTAATGAGACAACTGCAATCGGCAGTCAGGAAGTCGATCATCAGGTTGATGTTTTCTTCTGTAATCCCTTTGCCAAGAAGTGGTTCGAGAGCTTTGAACCTTGCAAAAACCCCGAATAGCATTGGCTCATTGATCTCTTTCAGATCATCCTCCACATTCAACAGCATTGAAACCAGATGTTTCTCTTCGACATTGTTTCTGTCGAGTTCAACCACAGGTATTATCTCCCTGAAGGGTGATGCCGTGATTGTTCTCTTAATTATCTGCAATTCAGGGTCATCCTTTGCAGGGATCCCCGTCTTGAGATAAAGCATCACGCAGAGCTTTCCGGACATCAGTTCAGCGGCAATTTTTTTCCTGAGCGGCGAAACTGAGAGGTCATTCAGTTCCTGTGGATTATAGTATTTTGAAAAGAGCCTGTTATTGTAAATGAGTGCATAATAAGGTTTTTCAATATCTTTCTTTAAAACACTCCTGAACTGAATGTTGGCTGAGCTTATTTCGCGGGCTATTTCAGAATTCTGTTCCCTTACTGTTTCAGACAATGGATCTTTGTGGTAATAGGCAAGAAGATACTCATTGGGCAGACTGTTTGTAAGTACCCATTCCGACACTTTGGTAGTGCATGCAAGACTGAGGATCCCTGCAATCAATATCGTTTTAATGAATATTGGTTTCATAACGGGGCTTTATTTTGATGCCAGGATTTCTTCGATCAGTTCAATTCCGGAAATAATAGTATTCCCGTTCACAGGTACAAGTTCAATCTTCAGGGTTTCCCCGGCGACAATTCCGGAGAAAGTCTTTACTATCTCCTTATCGGTTCTGCCTGCTTCCTTTACTATATCAAAATTATCAAGAACGGTCTTTCCCTGTATTTTTACATCGAAAATGCGTTCTCCGGCTTTTTTGTTTTCAAGTTCTGAAAAGTGAAGATTTATTTTGTACGATGTCTCTGCCATATCCGCTTCTGTTGAGAGGACAATTTCCATCGATCTTATTCCTCCAACGGCGCTTGCGCTGATCCAGGGAGTCTCTTCAGATGTGACAGAAACCGGTTCCTTTCTTATCCTTGAAAATCCGGAAGTATCGATTTTTATAGGTATTCCCGGGTCATATCCCTGAAGAAAAGGGAATTCTATCCATAATGTTTTACTATCTGATGTTCTGTCGCCGGGAGCGTTCATATTCAATCCGAACTGTTTTATTCTTTTTCCTGACCATTTGTAGTTGCTGTTGGTCCAGTAGCTCATCCAGGGCATATAGACCAGTGCAAGTGAAGTCTGGTTCTGATAAGGGCACTGGCATGTCCTTGTATAGTCGGGGGAATTCAGGACACCGTCGGCAGCAATAAGGTTTGTGGAGCAGCTTGCCTTCCATCCTCCGAGGCTGCCGGTACCTTCAAAGACATCGAGGTTAACAAATCCTGCGGAAGCGGAGCGGAAAGTCAGGAGGTGTTCACTGGCAGCCACGATCCCGCAACCATATTCACGTTTGAAGGTCCACTTCAGATCTTCGCCCGTTATCGGATCTCTTTCAAGAAGCGGATCACCGGACAGCAGGTGAAATCCCTCACCGTTTGTGTATATCTTATCATTATGGATTATCGGTGGATTTGCATACTGAAGTGCCCTGTCCCATATTTTTTCTCCTGTAACAACATTGTAGGCAATCATCCTGCTTCCTTCTTCCCCGTTAAGCATGTCACGAGAAGGTCTGGTCGCCTGGAGAAGGAGTTTATGCTCAGAGGAATATCCCAGCCATGTCCCGAAGACATCTTCTGTCACTTCATCCTTTATCTTGCCTGTCCTGATGTCAATATACAGTAGCCTGGATCCCTGAGGCGGCGCCTCCCCCCTCCTTCTAAGCTTTGTCTCGAGATACTGTGGAAGCTTATCAAGGCAAAACAGCATGCCGTCTCCAGCTATTACAGAATTATGTATAAATCCATGGTTAGCGGAAACAGTCCATAGTTTTTCACCGGTAAATCTGTTCATTACTATCAGTTCACGGCTTGCAGTGAGATTATAGTCGGTAAATTTCGGATTTTTGATCCTGATGGAATCATTCTCCATTCCGGTAAATTCGGCAAAATTATTTCCGAGAATTAACAGATCCTCATAAACCCCGATATATCCCAGCTCCATTGTTTCGTCATCACCGGTATCGATTGTTTTAACATGCTCCCCGGTTACTATGTCCACCACGTGGCATACATTTCCTTCAATAATATAGACATATTCTTTTGTAGCAATGAAATTCGTACCCCTGGCGTTTGATCCGGGAAGATGTACCTGATTATACTTTGTATCAAGCGGATTTTCCTCATCATATGATTCATCATAGTAAACCAGCCATGAGTCTTCGACAAGTTTTTCAAAATCCCGTTTCCAGAGTACTCTTCCGGTATAGACATCCCGGGCGCTTATTCCACTGATACTTTCAATTATCAGCCGGCCGTCAATGACCTGTTCCCCGGGTCCATGTCCATGGCGCGGCAGGACATCCATATTTGAATTTCCCCCAAACCACAGGATACCCAGAGGAGCCTTTACCATCTTATCATCCGATTTGACTGTATTTTCAATATCGCCGTAATTATGCGTCCAGCTGGCAGCGCCCTCAAGAGCGCCCTCCCGTGTAACAAGTGAATAAGGAGTCCCTGATTCAATTACCGCCCCGTACAGATTGAACTCTCTGAAAGTTCCGGTCAGATTATCATTTTGTTCAACATCTTTATTGATCACAATCTTCCCTCCATATGGCCGTGTAGATTCATAGATCATTTTCAGGAACTCACCGTCGAACCCGAAATTCTCGTTAATGACAGTGAGTGATGAGAAGTATTTTGGAAGGACGGGGTTTGGTTTTTCATATTCCAGGAACATCAAACGGTCGGCATAGATCCCCAGCTTATTGAAATATTCCCTGAGTGCTTTGACCTGAGATGCATCTTTTTCGTAGGCAATTATTGAAAGAGAAGTACCGGCGACCAGTCCTTTAAGAAGTTTGATATCCGGTCCGAAGATAAGGGCATATCCCCCATCCTGACCTGCCCGGCTGATGAGTCTTTCCGCTTTTAGTGTCACTTTTTTTATTTCAGAGGCAGGAAAATCGTATTCAGTAATTTTGTCCACAGGTTTATCCCCGAATGTCATTATTGTCCCATCGTTTGTAACTGCGATCAGTTTCCCGTTTGAAGCGATCAGGCGGTCGATGACCTTATCGGAAGAGTATTTCCAGATAAGTTCGGGCTTAGAATTTTCTTTTATCCTGACAGCATAAATCCCTGTTGTATCGGCGGCATAGAGGCAGTTCCCGGCTTTTATAAGATCGGTTGTTGCAGGAATGGCTATTTTCCACAAAGTATCAAGCTTTTTTGCGTCATTAAGATTTACAGCAGTAATTTCCTTTCCTGAAAAATATATAAGATTTCCTTCAATTACCGGATATTCTCCTGTCACGGGTATGAGTTTATTTCCGTTCTCCGAGTCGTACATTGTAGTCTGTCTTTCCCTGAAATGGTTAAAGAACACCCTGTCGTTGGCACAGGTAAATGCACCTCCGGTTTTTCCGCTGGCGGCAAGCTGGTAATAAAGCTCTTCACCTGTTTCCGCGTTAAAACCTGCCGGGACTGAGCGCCCGCCTGCAACAAGCAGCTTATTGCCGCTCAGGGTAAAGCAACCCTGAGGAGCAACGTCAGCAAATGCAGGTGATCTGTGTGGCTGGAGAATGTAGTTGCTCCCTGTGCCCTCGTTCTTCCAGATCACTGAACCATCATCAGCGTTTATTGCATATATAAATGTACCCATAAGCGGAAAGATACTGGCAGCTGTATAAATTACATTATCCCTTATAACAATTCCTCCTCTTGCAGGCCACATTGAAATAAATCTTTTGTTTCCGAGAAGTTTGGCAGATGATGGAGCCAGGAGTTTCTTCCAGATCAATTCACCGTCCGATGCATTAAGGCAATAAAGAAATCCGTCATCGCCTGTAAAAAACAGTTTTCCTTTATTATAAGCAAGAGGTAATCTGACAGGTCCGTCAGTAAAAAAGTGCCAGAGTTCCTTCCCGGAGTTAATATCTAATGCAGCAATTTTATCCTGGTCATTAAAGCCTATGAAGATCTTATTTTCAGCGACGATGGGTTCAAATATCCTGTCAAACTGCATAAGATTCTGATTCAGAGGGTCGTCCCATACCGGTACTCTCGGGGAGTAATTTACCTTCCACTGAAGATAAAGATCATCAGCAAGCTGTTCGGGAGTGGATGCAGATCTGTTGTGGTCATACCGCCACATAGTCCAGTCATGATATTGCCCGGACATTACCTGAGTGATCAGAAAAGAGATAATAAATACCTGTATTCTCATATGCTATTAAATATCTGAAATGAAATTAACAGTCCTTATCAGGAAATTTCGACCTGATTAATGCAAAATTAGCCAACAAACGGTCAGGAAATATTAATATATGTTAAATATGACTAAAAAAGCGGTCGGCATTCCTTTTATATATCTTGTCAATAACCTCTTTCGGAAGCCGGAGTCCTTTGACATCCCCTGAAATATTCTTGATTTTCTGGACAGAATCGGTTGCAAGGTATATCCAGTTTGATTTCCATCTTTCAAGCAGAGCCTGTAACCGGGCTTCAGGATCCCTTTCATCCGGACTTATTGTGATATCTGTACCGTAAGCTACACGGTCCTGGTATTTAATCAGGAAATTACGAACATGTTGCAGGTCGGTCACAGACTGGTATTGAAGGTGGGCCATGCGGGCTGACAAATCGATATTCATATTGGGGAACATATCGAGGCGGGTTGCGATCTCATCCACATTCCATTCCAGGCTCGCAAGGTGGGCTGCAACAAAAACAAGACCGGGGTGTTTCCGGAGCAGGTTATCCCTTGCATTGATCTGGTCGTCATAGGAAGGTGCTTCAGGATGGAGGTACATATGGTACTGGGGATTTGCTTTGTAATACCTGTAGTTTCCGCTGTCGGTCATTTGTTCCAGCGGAAGCCAGCAGTTCTTCGGTTCGCCGAGGTGTCCCATCACAGGGATCTTTTTTTCTTCGAGATAATTAAAGATCGAATCGAAAGAAGGATCATCGACCATGACATATCTGCCTTCAGCATCTGTCAATACCATCCCTATATTTTTCCATATTTTGATCCCGGCAGCGCCTTCAGCCATACATTTATTTATCCACTTAATAATATCCTTTGTGAACCGGGGTTTACCGAAGCTGTCGACAGAGAATGTACCGAGAAATGAAAACCTGTCAGGCCATAGTTTTTTTATACTTATTGAAGTATCAAGCTGGCGATCGACAGGCAAACGGGAATCTACATTCGGAGATATAACATTGAAATTATACCTGGTGGCCATTCCCATATAACGGGGATCTGCTGTATTAATATGAAGATGTACATCGGTTTTGGGGACTAATTCAAAATCCTTAAATGTATAGCATTCTGGTCCTTTCTGACAGGAAATTGTTATAATAACAAGAGCGAATACAACTACCAGTATAGTCCCCTTACAAATTCTATTTAAAGAAGCTGTTTTCATAAATGGAGCATTGATGTGCAATAAATTCAGGATCAAATTAACTTATTTTAAATAATTAATTCATCTGAACTGATAATTTTGCTTTCTTTTTAAGAATTTTTATAAATCCGCTTTTAAAATACAGGTTGACATGAACAGACAATTTCTTCCCTCCGGGTCAATTTATTTTTCAACTTTACTTTTCTTTTTATTTGCTTTTCAAGCTGTATTATTTCCCCAGGTTAAAGAAGATCCGGTTCTTCTTCCCGGTACTTATGAAATCGATTCAATAACAATCAGAGCCAGGATAAGGCTGGCAGATCCTGTGGCCAGGCCATACACAGAACCTGTTGCACTTTACCCGACAGTCACAAGGCTTAGTCATACCGATATCAGTAAACAAGGAGCCACCACACTTATAGATGCCATGAATTTCATTCCCGGTGGCTTTACCGAAACCAGGGGCAGACAGGTAAAACAGTTCTTTTCGGTAAGGGGACAGAAATATCCCTATCCCGATTATGCAATTAACGGGGTGTGGCAGAAGGAATTTGAAGAACTTCCTTATTTCTTTTCAGCTTCTGATATTGAGGAAATTGAAGTTGTAAGATCAAGTGCAGCACTGCTTACAGGTTTATCGGGACTTGCAGGACTGATAAATGTAAAAACAAAAGAATATACAGAATTTGAAACCAGGGCGGATATGGAATATGGCACATTCAATACGCTGCATACACATATTTCAACCGGCAATAAAATCGGACGATTCAATTATGCTGCCGGTATAGGACATGACAGGACCAATGGTCCTTCAGGAAGACATGCAAAGGAAGCAATGACCAACCTGTACACAAGGATGAACTGGAAATTATCTGATAAGCTGGGATTGAATGCCAGTCTTTTCTACCTGAACGGCGAAAGGCAAATGGCCATAGCCCTTCCTCCTGCTGAAAAAAGATATCAGGATATGATCCAGGGATTTGATCCCTATAACGCTTTGCTTTCAAATGTTAAGATGACATACCGGCCTGCAACTAATTTATCTTCTGAGCTTCAGCTATTTTATTCCATGAGGAATCCGACGTTCTATGATGAAGTTGCGGAAACAACTTCAAGCGAGAAGGATTATGAATATGGGTTGAATTTTATGCAGTCAGTCAGAATCCTTCCGTCGAACACATTAAGATTCGGAGGATTATATAATCACTGGATAGCTCCAAATGGAAAGAGATTCTATACCGGTAAGAAATGTGATACTGAAACCATTTCAGGTGTCATAACCGATGAACAGAGACTGGGGCCTGTAACCCTTGATGCAGGAATAAGGGTAACCGGAACATTCCTCAATGAATATGCAGCATTTAACATAGAAGGTGAAGGCGGCAAATTCAGGACCGTAACTCCGGTCACCGATGAATGGGAACCGGCAATCGTACAAGCAAGTTTCGGAGCGACATACAGTGCTACTGAAAGACTTTCGGCTTTCATCAATTCAGCTGCCGGAAACGTGAAGCCAAGGGTAGGTACTCTTCTTGATAATAAAGGGGCCGAACCAGTAAACGAGCCGTCAAATGAAACCCGTTACAAAATTGATATCGGATTACTACAGAATTTTGGTGACGCAGGAAAGATAACAATCACAGCGTTCGGCGTATTTCAGAAGAATGCCATAGCACTGAGCGGAACAACATACCTTGATACTGAAACCAATATCCGGCGGGAATTATACCTGAACCGTGACCAGAATCAGAAAGGTATTGAATTTGAAGTCATTTCTCCGGTCCTTTTCGATATTTTCAAACCATTCTTCAATTTCACATTAATGCAGTCGAAAATGGATGAAGCAGGTGAAATGGTCACTAATAAAGAAAATCCTGTCTGGATATCAAATGCAGGTATTTATTCTGCATGGAAGAATTTCGACCTGAATATCCTTGGGAAATATGTTTCTCCCTTTGAAAATGATCGTTTTGTCAGTGTTGCCGACGGACCCCAGCCTTTAGGGGATTTCCTGGTAATTGATTGTAACGGAGGTTACACAACAAAATGGAATATACCCGTAAGGTTCTACATTAAAGTTAAGAATCTTACCGGGAAAATTTATTCAACTGTCAATGGTTATCCGGATTTTGGCCGGATGGTTTACGGTGGAATCAGTATTAAGATAAAGGGAAGGTAGAGAAGTTTCAGGGTTTCAGGGTTTCAGGGTTTCAGGGTTTCAGGGTTTCAGGGTTTCAGGGTTTCAGGGTTTCAGGGTTTCAGGGTTTCAGGGTTCAGGGTTTCAGGTTTCAGGGTTTCAGGTTTCAGACAGTCAATCTGCCAATTGGCGGAGATGGCTGGGTTTAATGGTTTACCAAAAAGATTCCTCATTTCGCCAAACCTTCGCAAGCTCAGTTTTGGCTGCATTCGGAATGACAGTGAATTTATAGTGGAGTGGGGAGGGAAGCCGGGGCGTTTTGCAGGAACTTTTCTTCATGGAATAAATTTTATTCAAAACGCCCCGGCTTCCCTCCCCCCAATCCATCAAATCCGACCCTGTCATTCCGAACGAAGTGAGGAATCTCATAGTATTTTAAATCTGTTTATAACAAAATGTTGTAATTAGTAACCATATTCAGGAGAAAACTGGAAATTTTTAACCTTTTCATCTTCTTGCAGGTTTACCATATACTTCAATCCAGTCGAGCCGTGAACAGGCATTGCTTTGACCTCCTCTCATCAAATCAGAAAATCCTATTTCATCTATCCTGGAAAGATCTGGTCCGGATACAGGTAGTCCCTCAACAACACTATTAATATCCAGGCTGTGCCAGTTTATATCTGCAAGGTTGAATTCCCGGATCCGCCAGTCTTTTGATGCCCCGTCGGACTGGTCACTTACAAGCCACGTTCCATCAGCAAGTTTTAAGATTATGTGCAACTCCCTTAATCCAACCTGCTTTGACCGCCAGACAATTTTTGAAAAGCTGCTCAGATCAACAAATGCTTTCTTATGCTTCAATGTGACTGCCCAGTTACCCAGACACAGTCCCGACCAGATATAGTATGGATCGTCAACCGGCGTTTCATGATGACTCTTTTTAATACTGTCGCAACCCGGACCGTAAAGATTTAACAGCAGGTCATTGTTTAAAACATGCTCCTGAGTAACCGGAGTTGCTGCAGGGATCTCTTTCCAGTCTTCCCTGAAAAACAATGAAGGTCTGTAATTATTCTGTGTGGTAATATTCTGAGCCAATACCGTGGCGCCCCCGGATAATGCAGATAACCACAATCCGGCAGAAAGAAATATAGCCAGATTAATTAATGATTTTCTATTTACCATCTTGTATAAATTAATTTGATACAGTGTTTAGGATAAATACAAATTTATCAAATTAATTATATATCTACAGATTTGCTTCCTGATCTGATTTTTCTGTTTTTTTGCCCCTTACCCTAAAGTGCATAGCCGTCAACCTAAGAAATGCAATAATAACGATAACTATTGTAATTATCTGGACTATAGCTAAATAACTTTCCTCCCGCCTGAGGCGGGAAGGGGTGGCTGGGGTTGCTAATTTTGAAGCGTTTACAATTGTCCTTTTCCCGGCCGGGGTGGTTAAACGGAATTAGAAAACGAAAATTTATGTCTCTGAATAAAATAAACCACCCCGGCCAGACAATTTAAATTTCTGCAAATTAGATGATTTTTTGGTCTGGCCACCCCTCCTTAAAAAAAGGAGGGGAAACTTTTGTCCATAATACTCCGTTAAGTTGATGGCTATGCCTTCAGTGGGTTGTCAGAAACCTGTCCTATCAGCAGGAAAACATCAAAATTTTTAGTCTCTGTATCAGAAATTTGTTTGTCAATAACAAAACACTTACGGTAGCTGATATTGGTAAAACCGGCCTTATTCAGCAGCTTTGACAAATTTTCCGGATCGAAACCCTTATGACCCGTGAAATAATCTTTCCCATGAAAAGAACCATCCTCAGGATAAAGGTCAGCTATTGCCAGAAAGCCTCCGGGATTAAGCATAGAATAAAACCCGGAAAAAATTTCTTCCGTATTTTTAATATGATGAAGTACCATCTGGCAGATTATCAGGTCGAAGGAGGCTTCCCGGTAAGGTGCCTTTTCAAGATCAAAAAATAATGTCCTGAGATTTTTAGCACCTGATGTCTTTATCTTGTCATCAGTCACCCTTATCATTTCCAGAGATGTATCCATGAGGGTGATCTCTTTCAGATCATCCTTGAGGATAAAGCTTGTTATTCCGGTTCCTGCTCCAAATTCAAGGGCAGTCATGCTTTTTGTCAGAGGAATATGCTCCCTTATCTGGCCTGCGACAGCCAGAGATCTTTCCAAGTGCATCGGATTCTGGTCCCAGCCCGACGCTTTTATATCAAATTCATTCACCTTATCGAACGTATTAAGAACTTTTAACTCATTTAACCTCAAGGCCTTGATATTTCATTATCAAAATGTAACTGCCTTTAAGATCCGAAGGCACGAAATTAAACAAAGAATCACTATTTTTATAATAGCCAATTTTGCAAAGTGATGAGTAATAAAACACATTTGGATAATTTAATAAGCAGGCATCCTGAATTATCAGAACTGCGGGAGAATATCATCCGGGCAGCCGGAATGATCATAAAGACATTCACAGCAGGAGGCAAATTGCTAATCTGTGGAAACGGAGGAAGCAGTTCCGACTCCGACCACCTTGTCGGAGAATTGATGAAGAGCTTTGAGATTAAAAGGCCTCTGGATATAAGCTTTAAAGAGAGACTGGCTGAAATTTCTGATACAAGGGGTAAATACCTTGGGGAGAAACTGGAGCATGGATTACCGGCAATCTCGCTTTCAGCCCATACCGCGCTTACAACTGCTTTATGTAATGACATTGATCCGGATCTGGTATTCGCCCAGCAGGTTATCGGCTATGGAACTGAAAAAGACATGATCATAGGTATAAGTACTTCAGGCAATTCACGTAATGTTATAGATGCCTGCATCACTGCCAGGGCCATGAACATGACAGTTATTGGCATAACAGGTAAAACAGGCGGAAAATTGAAAGAATACTGTGATATTCTTATAAATGTTCCGGGAGATTCGACGGCATCTGCACAGGAGTTGCAGCTTCCTGTTTATCATACTATTTGCAGGATTGTTGAGGACCATTTCTATGGAAACCGCTAGCCGGTTGCCATACACCGGATACCGGATGCCGCACACCGGACGCCGCACGCCGGTTGACACCAGTAAAACAGAGTCTAATTACTAAACAGAGAATAAAAAGGCATATGGAAAAATCTAAACTTGAGCGGATAATAAAAAAAATCCAGGATACAAAAATTGCAATTGTAGGCGACTTTTGTCTTGATGCATACTGGTTCATTGATGAATCGAAAAGTGAAATTTCAATCGAGACAGGGGAACCTACAATGCCTGTCAGACAGCAGAAATATTCCCTCGGAGGTGCGGGAAATGTAGCGAATAACATTGCAGCAATGAAAGTTAAGGATATCAGGGCTTTCGGGGTTATCGGCAATGATCCCTTCGGCGTTGAAATGATAAAAATAATGAAAGCCGCCGGGATATCCACTGTCAACATGCTCATTCAGAATCAGAACTGGTCGACACATGTATATATTAAACCCTATGTGGGGGATAAGGAAAAAAGCCGTATCGATTTCGGCAATTTTAACCTTCTGTCAGGCGAGACTGCAGACCTTATCATAGCCAATCTTAAAGATCAGGCTAACGAGGTTGACCTTATCATAATAAATCAGCAGGTTCTGTCCGGGATTCATACGGAATATTTCAGAAAGAAGCTTGTTGAAGTGATCGGATTATTCCCTGAAAAGATCTTTATTGCCGACAGCAGGATATATTCTGATTACTACACTGGTGCCTGGAGAAAGATGAATGATAATGAAGCACTCAGATTATGCAGGATAGAGAAAGCTCCTGATGATATAATACCTCTGAAGGAAGTGATTCATGCGGCGGAACGATTATTTAAAAGGTATAACAAGCCGCTTTTAATAACAAGGGGAAGCAGGGGGTCTGTTATTGTCGATGATAGTGGGATATCAGAGATCCCGGGACTGATGATATTATCACGTGTCGATACTGTCGGGGCCGGAGACAGTTATCTTGCAGGTGCGGCAGCAGCTCTTGCTGCAGGGTATCCTCTTGATATTGCAGGAGAAACAGGTACCCTGGTAGCCGGAGTAACTGTCCAGAAACTGTTTCAGACAGGTACGGCAACACCTCAAGAGCTACTCAGTATCGGAACCGATCCGGATTATACATGGCGCCCCGACCTCGCTGAAGATATCAGACAGGCTCAGTACCTCGACGGCACTGAAATTGAGATAATTAATAAATGGCCTCCCGAACCTGTGATCAGATATGCCATTTTCGATAATGACGGAACAATTTCAACATTGAGGGAAGGCTGGGAAAAGATAATGGCACCTGTCATGGTAAAGGCTATCCTGGGAGATGAATATCAGAGGGCGGATGAATCGGTGCTTAAAAAGGTTGAATTGCGAGTCGCTCAGTTCATCGACAGCACAACCGGTATCCAGACTCTCATGCAGATGAAAATGCTCCTGGATATAATAAAGGAATTCGGATTTGTCGACGAAGACCAGATGCTTGATGAGTCCGGGTACAAGGAAATATATAATCAGGAACTCCTTAAGATGGTAAAGGAACGCGAAGACAAGCTGATGGCGGGAGAACTTAATGTTGAAGATCTTACTGTAAAGAATGCAATCCCTTTCCTGAAAAAACTTTACGACAGTGGTATAAAACTATATCTGACGAGCGGAACCGATATAGCGGATGTAAAACACGAAGCTGCTGTTCTTGGCCACGACTACCTCTTTGAGGGAAGGATTTATGGAGCTGTCGGAGATATCAATAAGGAAGCCAAGAGGATAGTGCTCGACCGTTTGCTTGATTCGATCGGCAGATCTGAAGCCTCTGCGATTATTACTTTCGGAGACGGACCGGTTGAGATAAGGGAAACGCAAAAACGGGGAGGTATGACTGTGGGTGTTGCCAGCAACGAATTAAGACGCTACGGACTGAATCAGTCAAAAAGGACCAGGCTCATCAAGGCAGGTGCGGACATTATCGTTCCTGACTTCTCACAGGCTGACCGCCTGCTGGACTTATTAAATATTAAATGAGATGACACACATAAAATTTGACAGGAGCAGGCTCAGCATCAAGCCTCTGTCAGAAAGGAAGAACCAGATATCAATTGAAAATAAAGCTGTTCCATTAACGGCAAAGGCAGATATACCCGGGAAGGATGTCAGGGAACTCATTGAAAAAACAGCTTACAAAATAAAAGCTGCCAGGGAGAATAAAAGGTCGGTTATTCTTGCATTCGGAGCTCATACTATCAAGAACGGCCTGGCCCCGGTACTTATTGAACTTATAAAAAGAGGATGGATAACACACCTGGCAACAAACGGAGCTGGGATTATCCACGACTGGGAATTTGCTTACCAGGGAATGACCGGTGAAGATGTCCGTGAGAATGTAAAGAAGGGGCAATTCGGAATATGGGAAGATACAGGAAAATATGTCAATCTGGCCCTTATAGCAGGCGCTTATGAAGGACTTGGATATGGTGAATCAATAGGGAAAATGATCTCAGCAGAGTCTCTGAATATTCCTGATACCGATTTTCTTATAAATGATGCAAAAGACAATATTATCAAGAACCCGGAACATTCAGCAGCTGCTCTGGATCTTTACTCGGCAATAACTAAAAATAATATCAGACCGGGATTAATAAAAATCCCGCATCCATATAAAAAACACTCGGTACAGTGTGCTGCTTATGACCTTGGCATACCCTTTACCGGTCATCCAATGATAGGACACGATATCATTTATAATCATCCGGTGAACCATGGAGCAGCCATCGGCAGAACAGCTTTGAACGACTTTCTGTATTATACAAACAGTGTAAGCAATCTTGAGAATGGTGTATATCTTTCAATCGGATCGGCAATTATGTCACCTATGATTTTCGAGAAAGCTCTTTCAATGGCGCAGAACCTTGAAATTCAACGCGGAAGTCACATTGATAAACATTTCCTTGTGATTGCTGATCTTGCAAAAGCGGAGTGGGACTGGTCAAAAGACGGAGAACCGCCACATGATAACCCGGCATATTACCTCAGGTATTGTAAGACATTCAACAGAATGGGCGGTGAAATGCATTATGTTACAATTGATAACAGGGACTTTCTGCTTGAATTATACCATATCCTGACCGGCGACAGTAATAACTGAACTCAACTCAGCCAGAACAGGATCAAGAGTGTTATAATAATCAGAACAAGAAGTTGAAGCCTCCAGTCTTTCAGTCCTTCAAAGGGGGCAATCTTCTTTGAATAATCTATAGTGGTTATTTCAAGCTTGGCAGGATCGGTCTTTTCAGTGAAAGCTGAAACAGTAAAAAGAATTGCTGTGAGGAACAACTCGGCCCATAAAGCCCTGTATCCGAAATTCAGTGTAAGCTTGTAATGCAGGAAGGGGAAAATCTGTTTCCCGGTCTCGGGCCCTAACAACTGATCGATAACAAAGATCGTTGCCAGTATAATCCCGGCAAGAACCGAAACCACAGCTGCCTTATATGTGACTCGCTTACTTGTTACACCGAAAAATATAGCCGGGAATACCGGTACCACAAGGTATGCAGAAATAGTCTGAAGGTATTTATACAATCCTTCCTCATTTTTGTACACCAGGTAAGCTGCACCTATCCCGAGAAGAGTAACTGCAAGGATTGCAATCCGCCCTGTTGCTACCTGTTTCTTCTCAGGAAAATCCGGTCGGAATTCAACAATAAAATCGCGGACAAATAATGTTGACACTGAATTAAGAACACCTATGAGCGATGTTATAAGAGCTGCCAGCAATGAAGCCAGAAGTAATCCCTTCAATCCGGCAGGAAGCAGCCTGTCAAGTAACAAAACAAAAGTCTGCTTAGTCTGATCACCCTGTAGTTCACCCGGGAACAGAGCAAAAGCAATAACACCTGGTAAAGCAAAAATAAAAATCGGCAGCAGTTTAAGCAATGTGGCAAACATTGCACCCCATCTTGCATTTTTAAGATCAGGGGCGGCAAGCACTCGCTGAACATTTACCTGGTCAATACCCCAGTAGAAAATACCGGCATAAAAAGCAGTTGCCAGTATTCCCCAGAAAGGATAGACAGGATCATCATAAGGTTTTACAACTGACATCATTTCCGGTACCTTTTCCATCAGTCCGTTAAAGCCTCCTGCTTTATTGAGCCCTATAAACATCATTATGGAAGCGCCGGCTATCATTATTATTGTCTGAATGGAGTCAGTATATGCAACCGCGGTAAACCCTCCGATAATTGTAAATATTGCCACTATAAGACCGATATAAAAAATGGTTGACATTATATTCCAGCCAAGGACACTGTTCAACACGAGAGCGCCTGCAAAAAGAGTAAAAGCCAGCTTGGTCATTATGCTTATTATCAGCATCAGCCCGGAGAAAAAGGTCCTCGCATGCCTGTGATACCTTAACTCAAGGAACTCAGGGATTGTAAACAGCTTGTTTTTAAAATAAGCAGGGAAGAGCAATGCACAGCTGAACCCGAGGGTTATTACAGTCGTCAGCTCAACCAGTCCTGCTGATAATCCGTAACGGTATGCATCTCCCGACAATCCTACCAGATGCTCCGCACCGATATTGGTGGCAAAAAGAGAAGCGCCAATAACAGGCCATTTTATTGATCTCCCCCCAAGAAAGAAATTTGAACTGTTCCTTCCGGCTTTCTTACGGTATGCCATGTACATACCGTAAGAGAGGCTTCCGACCATTACAATGGCAAGTATTATCCAGTCAGTGAAGGTTAAAGAAAGATTCATTCTGCCAATGGATTATTTTCAAAAGTGTAAATATATTTCCCGGTTTCTGCCTGATCTGTATAATTATCCTTTCCCAGACTTTCCATCATGGAGATTACACTTGCATACCTCCACGACCTGAGGAATATCCTTATAAAGAACAGAACCTGAGTTGTGATTAACATAAGAAATACAGCAAGTCCTGCCGTTGGTTTCCATACAAATATCAGCTTTGTCATAAACCACATAAAAAGTACCTGTATCATCATGAGGATAAACATCATTGATACGGATGAAACAAAATTGCCAAAAGTCATTTTAAAACCATACCCGACCGACTTAAAGACTGATGTACCGGTAACTGATGAAATATGTGCGCGTGAATAATCAGCAACAAGAAAGAATACTGACAGGACAATACCTAAAAATAGAATCAAAGCGACTCTTAATATCCCTGATGCCTGAAATGAAACAGTCTCTCCTGCAAGTGAAATTCCTGCAACGACCCCTATGAGGATTGAGATGACAAATCCAAGTATAACACTGACTATCAATGTAATGCCCAAGAAGGGCCAGAAGTATGCCGCGGATGTCCTGAAGAACCCGGAAACGGAGAACCTCCCCTGCCCTTCTTTAAGGTGACTAAAAAGTCCGCCGGAGAAAAATGTAAAAAAAAGCATACCTGCAATAATAATCAGAAACAGACCCGAAGAGAGGCCACGGATATAATTCTTAAGTACTTCTGAAAGATCGGAA
The DNA here is from genome assembly GCA_029564935.1 of Bacteroidota bacterium. Taxonomy (GTDB): domain Bacteria; phylum Bacteroidota; class Bacteroidia; order Bacteroidales; family VadinHA17; genus LD21. Next base: position 13,901 of record JAKQPD010000257.1, on the reverse strand, counting down.
AGAATATCAAAATTAATACCCTTAGCCAGTTGCCCTGTGACAACGCTCGATCCGAGTGAGCTTTTCAACACACCCCTGAAAGGAATTGTAAAAAATGATATAATGAAAAATAATGCCAGTGTTATTATGAGAGCAGCTTTCCATGACTTGGCCGACCGCAGAAGACCTGACCTTAATGCATTTATTATCTTCATAGTTCTCCGGTCATAAGGTAAATATGCTGATGAACAATTGTATCAGTACCAGGAGCTTATTGGTAAAACTCCTGAGCGGAACAGTATCGGGCTTCACTGTCATTGAATTATTGACAAAGTTGACATCCATCCTTATCCTGTATTCCGGATCGATAATCACGCGTTCAACCTTCCTGTATCCCGTATAGGTAAGTTCCATATACCTGCCCTTTCCGTCCCACGCTTCAGTTATCTCATCTCCATCGGAGAATCGAACTGATATCTCAAGAGGCAGCATCACCTCTCCTGTTCTCTGTAATCCTACTGTTGAGCTGTAAAGTGAATCGGAATCCTCATATTTCCTGTTGGATATCTCTGCCACCTTGTAGTCGCAGACCCCGGTACCATAAAGTGTCTGGTCGAAGAACCAGTTCATGTTATTACCGAACTTATTTCCATGATCCCTGGCAACTACTTCATTTACCACATTAATAAAGTCCCCGGAGGAAGGATGTCTGAATCCCCACAGCCTGTAATACTCCCTGAAGATATCATTCGTAGTTTCTTCACCTACAATTCCCATCAGTGTATATAGCCAGGTTGCAGCCTTATTGTACGACATCATACCATATGTTCTCTGCGGATAGTTCCAGGAAAACAGATCATTCGATGCAACCTGCCGGTAACCGGACCTCACGTAGGTCAGTCTCGATATTGTTTTGTCCGCCAGTTTCAGGTGAGGATGATTTATATATCCGGAATTCTCTCCCCAGTATTTGTCCATTATCCTTGCTTCAAAGAAGGAGTTCATTCCTTCATCCATCCACGGTTCCTCGAATTCATTTGTAGCCATTATACCCATAAAGTATGCATGTCCGAACTCATGTACAGTAACCGATTCAGGAAGATGGAACCATTCCGGGATAATATCGGACGACCCTGAAGTAAATAATGTTGTATATTCCATCCCGCCTGCTCCTGCACCTTTCAGCGGAGGATCTGCAAAGGTAAGATGAGGCCACGGAAAGGGACCGACATTTTCAGTAAAGAACTCAAGGGCATTTTTAACAGCTTTGAATTGTCTTTCAACCTGAGCTGTTCTTTCTTCAGGTATCAGCAGAGTAATACTGACATGATTCCACTGATCATTAAAAGCCTTATATCCCGGCCAGGCTGTCCATGCAAAATCAACTATATCCTCGGCTCTGTAATAGAGTGTTTTGGTATTCTCATCCGTTCCGCTTTCAGGTTCTTCAATCAGCATTCCTCCCGAACCGACAACATAATTGAACGGGACAGTGATCCTGACATCGTAGACACTGTGATTTGAGTAGAATTCAGAGTTTGCGTGAAACTGGTGGCAGTTCCAGCCGCTTTCTTTCCTGTACCGCATTCCGGCAGGTTCATATACGCCGAACTTCGGGAACCACTGGGCTACAAAGAAAAAATCACCGCTGTAACCCGTCCTGATGATTTCAGACGGGAGCCCTGTAACAAACTTAATTTTAAGGAATACTGTATCCCCCGGCATGGCAGGTTCAGGAAGATCGATCCTCAGAACTGTACTGTCATCCGGATTTCCGTCATCGGGACTGATATACTGCAGCCGGGAGAGAAGTTCATTTCCCTGTCTGTCTGTACAACTTGTAATATCAATATATCCGTCATAGGAATTGCCCATCCAGTGGGTATGCCGGCTTTCCCTTGAAAATGTGGATTTATCGCTCCTGAAAGCGTTCATATACATATGCAACTGTACATCAGGAACGCTCCCGGTTGATGTATTGACCCAGAAGGCTTCCATATTCCCGGTAACTGTCTTTTCTGACGGATCAAGCGTGGCTTCAATATTATAGCCTGTTATGCGCGGGCTCAGAGGTTCCTTATTTATTATCTGGGAACATATCTGTGTATAAATGAGGAAAATAAAAAGGATACCGCTTAGAGTTCTTTTCATGAAGGAAGGAAATCCTACTTAACCTGTTTTGTAGCTGTAACCGGGATCTCACCCTGGGAAGAGTTTGCTGCACCGGTCATCTTCAACGGTTCTTCCATCTTCATTTTTACTCCTACAGTTTCACCTTCAATATACATTGAAAATGTCAGTGTATCATTTTCGAACTTTACATTCTCTCCATTGATCTTATATTCACTTCCGGTCATCGATATTACTGCCGTATACTTCTTTTCTGCAAATCCGATCGTAATTTTACCGCTGTTATAGCCTTCCGGAGCATATGGAGCCTCAAACTTCCAGTCACCGGCGGGATCTTTTTTTGTTTTAGCTGTCTGTGCATTGACTAAAGAGATGCTGAATACTACAAGCATTGCAAAGGTTAAGAGCTTTTTCATAAACAATAAGTTTAAATTTTAAAAATAAAATCACTCATTCAATCGAACCGTAAAGATAAGGTTCCGATTAAACAAATTTAGTGAAATGTATGAAAACTGAAATAATTTGTGGATAATGTCATGGGGGGTGAAGCCCTGCATGTTTAACTACGTACAGAAGTGACTATGTGTTTAATTCATAAGTAATATCTACCTTTACAATGATTTATTTGAGGGATATTTTATGACAGAACTTGAAAAATATTTCAGCCGCTTCAGGAATAATATTACAGGTATTGATGCTGAAATTCAAACGCCACACGGGCCAAAGAAGCTGGTCTATGCCGACTGGATAGCAAGCGGGAGGTTCTATGATCCCATTGAAAAGAGGATAACGAATGAGATAGGCCCGCTTATCGGTAATACTCACTCGGAATCGTCAGCAACCGGGGTGGCGATGACGAATGCATATCACTATGCCCAGAGGGTCGTAAAAAAGCATGTAAATGCCGGCGAGGATGATCTGCTTTTGTTTACAGGTACGGGTATGACATCGGCAATTGCGAAATTACAAAGGCTAATCGGATTGAAAGTGCCGGAACAGGCAATGAAGTACTGTGCCTTCCCTTCGGGCAATTACCACACATGCAAGGATATTCCAAATAAAAAAAGACCTGTCGTATTCCTGACACATACTGAACATCATTCAAATCATACATCATGGTTTGAGACACTTGCAGATGTTGTAGTTCTTCAGCCCGGTGCCGGTCTGACTGTAGATCCTGAAAAACTAAGGAAGGAGATAGTCAAATACACAGACAGGCCTATGCTGATAGGTTCATTTACAGCCTGTTCAAATGTAACGGGTTATTTCCCTCCCTATCACGAGCTTGCTGAAATAATGCATGAACACGGGGGATTCTGCTTTGTCGATTTTGCAGCTTCAGCACCATATGTGGAAATTAATATGCATCCCGGGAACAGAATGCAATACCTTGACGCGATCTTCTTTTCGCCTCATAAATTTCTCGGAGGCCCGGGAAGTGCCGGTGTCCTGGTATTCAACAAAAAGCTCTATAAAAACCAGACCCCCGACACACCCGGGGGAGGTACGGTCAAATGGACAAACCGCTGGGGAGGATACAGTTATATCAGTGACATTGAAGTCAAGGAAGATGGCGGAACTCCGGGGTTCCTCCAGGGAATGAAAGCTGCAATGGCCATCCGACTCAAAGAACAGATGGGAATTAAGAATATCCATGACAGGGAGGAGGAACTGAAAAACAAAACATTCAGTGAATTGAAGAAAATAAAGGGCATCCATATCCTTGCAGATACTATCACTGACAGGCTGGGAGTATTTTCATTTTATGCCGATAATATTCATCATAATCTCTTTACAAAACTCCTCAACGACAGATACGGGATACAGGTCAGGGGAGGTTGTTCGTGTGCCGGCACTTATGGCCATTTCCTGCTTAAAGTCGATTTCAGACTTTCAAAAGAAATCTCCGAAAGGATAGAAGCTGGCGATCTTTCCCTGAAACCGGGCTGGATACGTCTTTCACTTCATCCTACAATGACGGATGGCGAACTTGATTATATTTTAAATGCAATCAGGGAGATAGTCAGCAATGCCTCTGAGTGGGAGAAAGACTATGTGTATGATATTCATACAAATGAATTTCATCACAGGACCTTCCGCGAAAAAGACAGTGCCGGATATTCCCACTGGTTTGAATTCGACTGAATTCCTTTCTGCCTTCCCCTTAGTCTTTGAGCCCCTGCGCACCTTAGCTGTCAACTTTAGGCATTTTAGGATTAAATGTTTCCCCTCCTTTTTTTAAGGAGGGTGGCCAGACCATAAGATAACCTAATGTGCAGAAATACAGATGTTCTGGCCGGGGTGGTTTATTTTATTCACAGACATAAATTCCCGTTTTCTAATTCCGTTTTAACCACCCCGGCCGGGAAAAGGACAATTGTAAACGCTTCAAAATTAGCAATCCCGTCCACCCCTCCTTTGAAAGGAGGGGAAATTTATATAACTATATTCCAGGTGGTTAAGGTAGTTCTCATTACTTTTGCATCTCTTAGATTGACGGCTATACCCTGTGCCTTTGTGCCTTTGAGCCCCTGCGCCTTTGCGCCAATCTCTAATTAAAACCTCAATACTTTGAATCCCATAACACTTTCCAGCATCCGGCCCGGCCGGAAAATCTTATATGCTGCCGGCCATACCCTCGAAAGATAACGGTCCTGCTCCTGCCTTATAAGTAAAATCAGCTCATCCATTACCGGTAGCGCAGTATCCTGTGAATATTTGTATTCAAGCGTTCTGATGAGCTGATCGAGGTCATTATACTTCCCCAGATTCTGAGTTAAAGTATCGAGTTTCTTTTCAAGGGATTTTATCACCGGGGGATTTACCGGCCGGAAAAACCACAGCTGATAAAGGAAGTCTTTTGCACGTTTCCGTAACTCATGTATATCTGCCGCTTTCATGCTATTCCTCGAAATCAGGTATTTTTCGGTCGTTAATATATAAGATTTTTCAAGTTCTTTTAGCAGTATTTCCGGATTAAGGTCAGTCATTTTTTGGAACCGGATCCTGTAGGATGATCTATAAATCAGCTCCCTTATCCTCTCAAGAATTTCCTTCATTTCAGCTGAAGGTTCCGCCGGCTGATCAGTTTTTTTTATGAGAGATTCAATCTTCTGATTCCCGGCAAGCCCCTTAAAAACCAAAGGATGCATTTTCTTCAGTTCCTTGAGCGTTTTCCTGTGTACCGAGCTCTCTCTCCATGAACAAAGGATCCTGCCTGCTTCCCTGAAGGTCCCGTATTCCCGGTTAAAAAAATCGGAACCTGCTGAACCTGCCATCAGCTTCATTACTGCTCTCGACTTTTTCATAAGTACCCTTATATCATGTATGATACGGTCATCGGGTACAGGGGAAAGATCCAGGAGACCAAGAGTTTCCTTTAAATATCCCGATAATGCAGGCTTTATATCTTTCAGCTTAATAATATCCGGTCCCATTAATTCTCATTATCAAAACTCAATAAAGTTAACAATTTACTGCTAAAAAGCCCGGGAGGCAGGTTGATATTAATTAATTAGGGACAAAGTGTATCAAATTAGCTCTTAATGAACTAAATTTACATTATTAATCTGACCACTCTGATCACACTGAGACACATGAAGAAACTTATTTTCATCCGGCACGGCAGAGCCGAAGAGCAGGGACCGGGAATAACTGATTTTGAAAGGTCACTTACGATCAAGGGGAAAGTGATATGTCGCGAAATGGCCGAACGATTAATTGAAAAAGAAAAAGATCCCGGACTTATTATAACGAGTCCTGCATTCAGAGCGCTTGAAACAGCCTTTATTTTCGCATCAGAATACGGGATTGATTTTGAAAAGATAAGGATCGACAGCGACCTCTATTACAGAGATGATATGAAGCATTTCATGGAATTGCTTCACACGGTAAGCGAACAGATTGAGACAATTACAGTCTTTGGCCATAATCCATCCATCACTGAGATTCCCGACAGACTGTGCAGGGACGGCTGCGAATTCCTGACAAAGACGAGCATAGCATGTATATCTTTCCAGATAAGAACCTGGTCAGAACTGAAAACCGATACCGGGAAGCAGGAGTATTTACTAAAACCGGTTAAATAATATGAGCAAGACCTATATCCCTAAGGAGATCAGCTGGTTATCCTTTAACGAACGGGTTCTCCAGGAAGCTGAGAATAAAGAAGTTCCGCTGCTTGAGCGTTTTAAATTCCTTGGTATATATTCAAACAACCTCGACGAATACTTCAGGGTGAGGGTGGCAACACTCAGGAAACTCTCACATCTGGGATCAAGGTCAAAAAACATCCTGGGTTACAGCCCGAAAGCAACACTTAAAAAGATACAGGAGATCGTTCTTGAACAGAATACAAGGTTTGAAAAGATCTATAAATCACTTATACAGGAACTTGCTGATCATAATATCCATATCATAAACGAAAAGGAGCTGAACCCTGAGCAGTCGGAATTTGTGAGGGAATATTTTACCACTGAAGTCAGGACGAGGCTCATGCCATTTATGATCGAGAAAGATTCGGCTCTCCCCAATCTTACAGATGATGCAATTTATCTGGCCATCCAGCTTCACAACACAAAAACCGGGAAAAAGAAATATGCCCTGCTGGAAATACCGACTGATGTGCTCCCTCGATTCATAGTTCTTCCTTCGAAGGGAGATGAAAAATACATAATCTTCCTCGACGATATTATCAGGTTTGGACTGAAAGATATATTCTTTATTCTCGATTTTGATGAATTTTCAGCCTATACCATAAAACTTACAAAGGATGCTGAAATTGAGATAGCTGATGATATTTCAGAAAGTTATATAGACAAACTCTCAAAGAGCGTTCACCAGCGTAAATGGGGTACTCCGGTCAGGTTCGTTTATGACAGGAAAATCCCTGAAGATCTTCTGAAATATCTTACCAAAAAGCTTAAATTCGGCCCGGATGATGTTATAATTCCTGCCGACAGGTATCATAATTTCAAGGACTTCATGAATTTCCCCAGGCTCGGGAAAAAGAAATTTTACTTCGAGCCGCTTACACCCATTCCGCACAAGGATATTCCTCATGGGAAAAGCATCCTTTCAGCAATGAAGAAAAAGGACATAATGCTTTACTTCCCTTACCATTCATTTGATTACCTTATCGATCTCTTAAGGGAGGCATCCATAGATCCTTTCGTAACATCGATACAGATAACTCTTTACAGGCTTGCACGCAACTCAAGCGTAATAAATGCACTGCTCAATGCCGTCAGGAACGGGAAAAGTGTAACGACCGTTGTCGAACTTCAGGCACGCTTCGATGAAGAGGCAAATATCCTCTGGGGCAAAAAACTGATGGATGAAGGGGTCCGGGTCATTTATGGCGTTCCGGGCTTAAAGGTCCATGCCAAGCTTCTGCTTATAACAAGATTAAAGGACGATGTTCTGAAACGGTATGCCGCTATAGGAACAGGGAATTTCAATGAGGATACGGCAAGGATCTACTGCGACCACCTTCTTCTTACAACAAACATAAAGATCACAAATGAAGTCTTTAAAACATTTAACTTCTTCAATGTAAATTACAAGAAGGATAATTATTACCATCTTGTTTTGTCGCCTTTCGCACTGAGGAACAAGATCATCCTGCTTATTGAGAATGAAATAAAGAATGCAAAGGCGGGGAAGAAAGCCTTTATTTATCTTAAACTCAATAATCTGACCGATACCGAGATAATACAATATCTTTACGAGGCAAGCGCTGCAGGAGTAAATATAAAGCTAATTGTAAGAGGAATGATCTCTCTGGTACCAGGCCTGAAAGATATTAGCGAAAATATTAAAGCCAGAGGTATTGTCGACAGGTTCCTTGAGCACAGCAGGTTCATGATATTCTGCAATGAAGGTGATGAAGAATGTTTTATTACCTCGGCCGACCTTATGCCCCGTAATATTGACCGCCGGATCGAGGTTACCTGTCCGGTATTCGATAAGAACCTGAAAAATGAACTAAAGAAATTATTCCAGATACAATGGAATGATACAGTTAAAGCAAGAATTATCGACGCCGGATTGTCCAACAAACTGGCGAATTCATCCAAACAGCAAATACAGGCACAGGTAGAAGCATATAACTATCTTAAAGAAATCCACACAAAACAATAAGACTTATTAATATGAATATCCCCGTTCTGGTAACAGGAACTATTATTATAATCGTCTTCTCATGGTTTTATTCTGTAAGGGCAAAAAGATATCATGGGATCACAAGATTCTTTTCATTTGAAAGTATTTTTATTCTTTTTCTTCTGAATTACAGATTATGGTTCCGCGATGCTTTTAACTGGCTCCAGATAATTTCGTGGATCTTCCTTTTTGCATCTATTTACCCGGGTATTGCGGGCTTCCTTACACTAAAAAGAGTGGGCAAACCAAAGGAAAACTTTGAGAATACTACTGCCCTTGTAAGATCTGGTATATACAAATACATCAGACATCCGCTTTATTGTTCGCTTCTGCTTCTTGGCACAGGCATCGTTTTCAAGGATCCCGGACCTTTTCAGATTATACCTGGAATTATCAATATTATAGCAATATATTTTACCGCAAGGATAGAGGAAAAGGAAATGACGGCGAAATTCGGAGAACAGTATATTGATTACATGAAGGATACAAAAATGTTCATCCCATTCCTATTTTAGTCACCTGCAAGCAGTTCCGAAATTTCTTTGTAACCGCAAAGGCCGCAAAGTCTTACGCAAAGTGCGCAAAGGAATTTTGCATAGTCCGCAGATACTCGGTTACAATGACATAACTTTGCGATCCTTGCGTTTTCTTTGCGACCTTTGCGGTTATTGGATTTATTTTATTTATCAAATGAAATTAATTCTTCTCTGTCATTTAAGCTATAAAAGTTAATTTTGTTGAAAGTAAAATCTGATAAAAGTGAATAAAAAAACAAGCGGAATGAGGATCGGCATCCTTACTGCCGGGGGCGACTGTCCCGGGATAAATGCGGCAATACGGGGAGTAGGCAAAACGGCGATTGTCAGATACGGCATGAAAATCGCAGGCATCAGCGACGGTTTCATAGGGATGATCACCAAAGAGTATACCGAGCTTACAGAAAAGGATCTTTCGGGCATTCTCACTCTGGGAGGCACAATATTGGGTACTTCGAGGGAGAAGCCATTTAAGGGCTCAGGGAAAGGCAATAAGGATATAAGGAAACCCGTACTAATAAAGGAGCATTATGAACAGATGGGACTTAATTGTCTGGTTTGCATCGGAGGCAACGGAACACTGAAAACAGCAAATCTCCTTGCACAGGAGGGTCTGAATGTTGTCGGCATACCAAAAACCATTGATAATGATGTATGGGGAACCGATATCACTTTCGGATTCGATTCTGCCGTAAATATAGCTACAGAGGCTATTGACAGGCTTCACTCAACTGCCAACTCGCACAAAAGGATAATGATAATCGAGGTGATGGGGCACAATGCAGGCTGGATCGCGCTGTATTCAGGTATTGCAGGAGGTGGTGATGTTATTTTAATTCCCGAAATACCCTACAAGGAAGAAAAGATCGCTGAATATCTGCTTCAGAGGTCAGAAGACAATAAGCCTTATTCCATAGTGGTTGTTGCTGAGGGTGTTGTAAATCCGGGTAAGGATAAATCCGTAGCCCAATATCTGAGCAACAGAATTACGGAGATGACGGGACTGGAAACAAGGGAGACAGTTCTCGGATACATACAAAGAGGTGGGACGCCCTCTCCCATGGACCGGGTTCTTGCAACACGCTATGGTACTGCAGCTGCCGACATGATAGCTGAAAGAGACTTCGGGAAAATGGTCGCACTTAAGGATGACAGGATAGTCTCAGTTCCCCTTGAAGATGTTGCCGGCAGGTTGAAACTTGTTGAGCCCGACAATCCGCTCGTTCTGCAGACAAAAAGTATGGGCACAAGCTTTGGAGAATAATAAATAATGCTGTGGGAAACGTGTTAAAACGATGTACTGTCATTTTTTCTCTCCTTACCGGGATTTTAATAAGTATTTCACCACTGAATTCACAAATGCTTCATGACTCGCTTACAGTTAAAAAGATCAGGATGGGAGTCGATCTTATGTATAACATGGAACTTGTGAAAGCATCTGAAATATTTAAAGATGTTGAAAAGCTTTATCCGGGCCATCCTGCAAATTACCTTCTGAAAGGAATTAATTCTTACTGGAAGAATTATCCGATGTTGCCAACCTCCCCGGCACGGGAGAGTTTCGAAAATGATCTGAAAGAATGTATCGATCGGTGCTCGGAAAAACAATATTCGGAAAAATATGAAGCCGAGAGTCTTCTGTCAAATGTTTGCGCCAGAGGATTACTTCTGTTATTCTATAACGATAATGATCTTAGTATGAAAGTAATACCTCTGGCAACTAGCACTTTCAAATACATAATGAGATCATTTGATTACACATCATCATTCACTGATTTTTATTATATGACAGGGGTTTATAATTATTATCGTGAAGCATATCCAAAGAAGAATCCGGTTTATAAACCTCTCGCGTCTCTTTTCCCCCCGGGTGATATTGTAAGAGGACTAACCGAGCTTGTGAAGGCTGCTGAATTGTCAATTTTCCTGAAAGCTGAATCATACTCGCTCCTGACATACATTTACACCGGATTTGAAAATGATTTCATGAAGGCTCTACTATACAGCAGGACACTCACTGAGAAATACCCGGCAAATCCGTATTTCAAAGCTTTACATATCAAGAACCTGTTGCTTATTAAAGAATATGATAAGGCAGAAAGTATTACCCGATCTTACGGGAAAGAATCCGGGAATACCTTTTTCGATGCACAACTACTAATATTCAACGGGATACTCCAGGAGAAAAAATACAGGAATTATGATCTTGCACAAAAATATTATGAAGACGGGATCAATGCAATAACATTTGCCGGCGATTACGGGAATGAATATGCCGCATATGCATACCTGGGATTAAGCCGGATTTGTGATATCAAAGGTGATAAAACCGGGAAGAAAACATATCGTAAAAAAGGTACCGATCTGATCGAGTTCAGGAAGGTAACATTCGACCAGTGAGAATCTACGTATTATAATACGTTTCTTAATACGTTTTTTAATACGTTTTTTAATACGTTTTTTATTCAGCTGCATTCAGCCATGCGATCACCTTCTCTGAGCCGGGTTTCTCTTTCGAATAGAGAACATCAACCAGCTTCCCCTCCTCGTCAATAAGGTACTTCTGAAAGTTCCACTTCACCTCTGAATCCAGAACACCGTTCTTCTCCTTCGATGTGAGCCACTGGTAAAGAGGATGCATATCCTTACCCTTTACAGAAATCTTTTCCATCATGGGGAATGTGACATTATAGTTTTCTGTACAGAATTGTCTTATTTCCAGCGCGGTGCCCGGCTCCTGGTTCCCAAAGTTATTAGCCGGAAATCCTATTATTACAAGCTTCTGCTGATACTGTTCATACAATTTTTCAAGATCTTCATATTGTGGAGTATACCCGCACTTTGAAGCTGTATTCACAACCATCACTTTCTTACCTTTCAATGAGGCAAGATCAAAATCTGCACCCTCCAGTGTTTTTACCTTAAAGCTGTAAAAACCATCTGTCTGCGCGCATATCGTGAGCGGAATGACCGCCATAATCCAAAATGCCACTGCTTTATTAATTTTCATTTCTTCCGGTTTTTTAATTCATCATATAATTAAAATCTTCTACGACCAATGAGTATACTTTACTTATCGGAGAGTATAAAATCTGCTTATTTTCCCGAATACAGTTTCTGCACCGCGAGTACAAGGAACATATAATCAACTGATCCTTCCCCCATTACATATTCCGTCTGCTGCCAGAAGTAAGGCCATTCCTTCAGTTCAGGCAGGTCAGGCCTGATAATGCCGGTACCGGAGACTACACCTCCCGGGATAAATGACCAGTCTTCTCTGTTGGTACCATAAGCTACCAGGACAGATTCCGATCCTATCCCTGAAGCAAATGAAGCAGTATTCTCACCCGGATGGACACCCAGTACAAAGTTGAGTGCATTTGAATAGAATTCTCCGGAACCGTATTCCGGCCATGCCTTATGTATAAAATACTGTTGAACGCCGAATCTCATGATCGTCCATCCGGCACCCCATACATCAGGACGGTAGGGAACGCCATAGGGAGAGTCAGTGAGTGATGATTTCTTCAAGCCTGACATATATTGTGAAAGGGCATTTGTAATATCTTTTTTGAATTCTTCATCGGGTATTTTATGAATTACCCGGGCAACATATGATGCACAGGAGCCAAAACTTTTAACAATTCCGTCCTTCATACCGGTGAAGGTTTTGATCAATTCAGGGTCACCCGTTGCCATGATAAGTTCGGAAAGAGCAAAAACCTTGTTATTGATCCATTTTACTTTCTCATTTTCACTTTTCCATAGTTCAAGGGCCGTCTTAATACATTCTTCTGATAATGATGGATTCGAATTTTTAAGGACACGTGAGGCTGCTGCAAGAGCTCCGGCAACCTGAAGAGATCGGTTTGGGTTATCCTCAGTGAAAACCCATCTGTCATCAGGAAGCCATGAAGGATCTGTTTGTTTGCTTCCCGCATTAACAAAATTATTTGTCATTACCGACCCATCACCCAGCAATACATACTGGCGCAGGGTCGGGCAGATTATTCCTCTGTAAAGTCGTCCAAGTGAACGGTATCCTCCCAATATTGATAGTAATCCATGTTCTATCTGCTGAATAACATCCGATTTGTTATCAGGAACATGTATCTCGACGATCTTGTTCTCCTGGTCGATGAGTGTAGCATCATGATCTACTCCGAACTCCTCGATCATTGAGGCAAGACACCAGACCGTCTGACTCTGGGATTCAACCCTCAGGTCATAATCACCAGCATCATGCCATCCTCCGCTGTTCAGTCCCGGCACATGCTCACCTGATTTATATTTAGTAAGAGTTGAGGGACCCTGTAAATAACCGTCAAAATGGTTCAGATCAACCGGCGCCATAAGTGCATCATCAAGATGACAGGCTCCGTGCCATACCCGGTATTTCTCATTAATCCGCATATGGCACATTTGCACAGGAAGGAAATATTCCAGGACAGGTTGCCATACTCCACGGTCATAGACCTGCTCATCGATCTGAAAGGAGTTGGATCTTTTTGACCTGTATTCTGCAACATATACTCCCGGGGTTTTAACTGATGAGAAATCAAAAGTTAAATAATTATATCTCAGAAATCTGCCCCATGAAACTGGTTTGCCTCTGGCTGCAATCTCTTTTCCCACCGGTGTGATCCTGTAAACAATCACTTCTCCGGTTTGTGTGTCCCGCGGGTCCTGCTCTATAACGAGCTTCTTGGATTGACCGGTATGATAACCTACCTGAGATACCTGGATTACAGGTGCGTAAAGCCAGTTTTTTACAACATTTGGAGTGACAATCCATTCAATTGCATTTGTCGTAACACCGGCAGGTACCACACTGCGTACAATATACCAGCCGTTATTGTGGTTGGTCCTCCCGTCATACAACTCAAGATCTGTTGATTTCGATTCAATTGTCATTCTCATCTTATCGTCCTCGGGTGCAACAGTAAACCGCCTGCCTTTCACAAGCGGTCTGGATATATATTCCCCCTGAACATTCATCAGAGGGCCGGAGGGCTGAGTCTGGAACTGTCCGGTTTTTTCATCCATAATATATGATTTCCCGAAGAGATGTCCCGGGAACAATTCAAAGTTAAA
>JAKQPD010000244.1 GCA_029564935.1 Bacteroidota bacterium | reverse complement strand
TTTTCATACCACCATGATCTCCCATACATCAGGTCATCCTGATGCCCATACATCACTCCTTCATTCTGAAGTTTATAGAGCGATCTGAAAAGTGTTACAGTCTCCTTTGTTGCAAGCCTGTCGGCAGGAGAAGGAGATTCTGAGCATGAAAAAGCTAGAGGAATAGCGGCGGCAAATAATAATGTAATTAATGATCTCATATGATTGTTTTAACCATGTTAATGTATTTATCATGTAAAAATACCCATTATCTTCCAATACTTTTATTCCAAATATTACTTTTGCAGCTTCATTATTATGAACAGCAAAAGTAAGATATGGCATTGGCTGGCTGTTGCACTTTTATCCATGATATGGGGTACCAGCTATATTCTGATGAAAAAGGGACTGAGGTCTTTTTCAGCCTATCAACTGGCTTCCCTCAGAATTCTGATCTCATTTATTTGCACGTTACCTTTTGCATTGCGCAGCCTCCCAAAATTCAATAAGAAGAATTTCCGTTCAATATTCATTATAGGATTCTTTGGAAGCGGAATTCCTGCATTCCTTTATCCGCTTGCTGAAACAAGGATAGACAGTTCCCTAACAGGAATGCTGAACACTCTGAGTTCAGCATTCACTTTGTTAATAGGTATTTTATTTTACAGAAGAAAAGCTATCAGGTCTCAGATCGCCGGTGTGTTCCTGGGATTTGCCGGAGCAGCAGGATTGCTTTACAGCGGCCCTTTGTCAATTAATTATTATGGCCTCTTTGTGGTGCTTGCAACTATCATGAACGGATTAAGCAATAATGAGGTAAGTACTGTGGAAGGATTGAACGGTTTAGAGATCACTTCCCTTGCTTTTCTTATAGTGAGTCCCGTTGCACTGGCCCTGTTTCTGGGCACAGATATAAAGGCAATTTTTCTTACACCTGACTGGCTTCTGAATTTCGGATATATAGCAATCCTTTCTGTAGCCGGAAGCGCATTTGCCAATGTAATTTACTATTTTCTTGTCAGGGATACTTCACCGGTAGTGGCTTCGGTAGTGGCATATTTCATCCCGATTGTGGCAACAATGTGGGGACTTGCAGATAATGAACATCTGGCTCCTTCAATGTTTATTTCCGTACTGCTTATCCTTGCTGGTGTTTATCTCATCAACAGGCCCGGTGCCCTGAGAAAAATAAAACAAATCAGTAACAGAGCTTTAGGTATAAATGCCAGTTCCGGCAAATGAGTAAGTTGCCAGGCTGAAGCAGGAAAATGAAAACAGAGATTACTCCGCTTGTAAAAAACCTGAGTGGTGTTATCAAATTGCCGGAACATTTCGATTACAAAAAAGAGAGAACTGATTTCCTGATCAAAAAGTATTCCTGAAATGGAAGTGAGAAAAATATTAAGAAAATTTAAACTGTAATGACAGCCGGCGAATTCATCAGATCACTTAAAAGCTAAGCCCTCCATCGTTGCATCCTCCGCTGAAGCTGCGGATGCCGAAGAAAGCTTCGGAAAGCGAATCCCTCCTGCGCTAAAGCTTCGGAGGGCGAAGGTGGGGCGTGCTGGATTCGAACCAGCGACCTCTTGCCTGTCAAGCAAGCGTTCTGAACCAACTGAACTAACGTCCCTTT
>JAKQPD010000222.1 GCA_029564935.1 Bacteroidota bacterium | reverse complement strand
AATTTATGGGATTTCATTAACGGAGCTGCTGACGGATTCCTGGCCTTTGGATTCCGTGACCTGCATGTTGCTGAGTATAAAAAAGGTAAAAATGTAATAAAACTTGAAATTTACAGACATCAGGATCATACAATGGCCTTCGGGATATATGCTTCAGAACGTTCCCCTTCTTTCAGTTTTACTAATCTTGGCACTCAGGGCTATAGCGTGGACGGAGCTACCAATTTCTTTAAGGGTAATCACTATGTAAAGATCCGGACATATTCAGAAAAACCTAAAGTTCTTCAGGCATCCGGTACCCTGGCTCAGAGGGTGGCAAACATGCTTCCAGGGGAGACAACCATGCCGGCTCTTCTGTCAAGATTCCCCGCCGAAGGCAAAATGATAAATGAAGAAACCTATATTCATGATAATGTACTGGGACATCAGTTCCTCAGTTCGGCATTCCAGGCCCGTTATAAAGCAGGTAATGATGTTTTTGGCATTTACCTGATCCGGAAAGATAATCCGGACGAGATCATTAAAATGGCAAAAGCATATCTGTCGGTTGCCGGAATGGAGTCTTTCCTTGAGGATGAGAACAGATTTGTATTTACCGATGGCTACAACGGAACAATTTTCCTTTCCTGGAAGGAAAATATGATGGTTATAATTTCCGGACTCGCAAAGGATCAGGCTGACCTGGCATATAAATATACAACTGAAATCCTGAAATAACCAGGATGTTGATATTCAGAATGTAATCCTGATTTCCAGGATTTAAAATCAGTGGTTATCGAGCTTTTCGGAAATTATCTTCTTAAGGCTCAGGAAAGAATTAACAACAGTAAGATCTTTATTATCGTCAATTACGTTCTGTGGTGGTTTAAAAAGCACTCCCATTTCTGCTTTTCTCAGCATGTTGATGTCGTTGTACGAATCCCCTACAGCAATTACCTTGAAATTCAGGTTTTGAAGGGCTTCAACTACTTTCATCTTGGCATCTGACTGCCGGAGGTTATAATCGGTTATGATACCGTCCTTATCAATTGTGAGATGATGGCAGAAAAGAACGGGCCATCCCATTTTTTCGAGAAGCGGATCGGCAAATTCCCTGAAGGTATCTGAAACAACTATCATCTGCGCTTTCCCATGAAGCCAGCTTATAAAATCAAGCGCTCCCGGCATCAGTTCAAGAAGAGAAATGACTTTCTGAATATCCTTGATCGTTATGCTGTGATGGTGCAGAATTTCAAGCCTTCTTTTCATGAGGGCATCATAATCATTTATGTCTCTTGTGGTCAGCTTAAGCTCATCAATCCCGGTCCATCTCGCAACATTTATCCAAACTTCCGGTACAAGCACTCCTTCAAGATCCGTACAAATAATATACATAAGTCAGAATTGGTTTAATGTGTTTTTTGAATATATTCCCTGAATGAATTGTAATCATTTTCAATTGTCAGATATTCCTCATCAATTTCAGCCAGTTTGCTCAGTGAAGGGGGAGCCTCGGGCATAAAATTCAGTATCCTCCTGATCTCCGCGGGAAACTTTGCCGGATGAGCGGTTTCAAGGGATATGAAAACTCTTCCGTTGAGTTCTTCGGGAGATTTACCTGACAGGAAATGCTGAAGGCCTTTCCAGGCAACTGCTCCGTGTGGCTCCAGAAGAACACGATGATCATTATAGCCTGAGAAAATTGTTTCCCGGGTAACCTGATCGGAAACGCTGATGCCATAGAAATCATCCTGCATCCTTCCAAGATCGGGTGATCTCAGTATTTCACCCTTTTCATTCATTACTCCTCCGTAAAGGGCAATGATCCTTGCCATATTGCTTGGATGACCTACATTCATTGCGCTGGAGATACAGTTCAGCGAGGGTGAGATGATCCGGTATATACCGGTTCTCAGATATTCCGGGACCTCGTTATTTTCATTTGCAGAAATAACGAACTTTTCCACAGGAAGTCCCATCTCACGGGCAATCAGTCCTCCCATAAGGTTTCCGTAATTACCTGATGGAACACTGAAAACTACCGGTTTGCGGCCTGACCTGGACCAGGCCCAGGCATAATAAACTGACTGCGGAAGCAGCCTTCCTATATTAATAGAATTAGCAGAGGAGAGACTAAGATTCCTGAATGCCTCATCGGCGAAAGCTCTTTTTACAATCCTCTGACAATCATCAAATTTACCTTTGACAGCCACTACACTTATATTACCTTTAAGTGTTGTCATCTGCTTCCTCTGTGTCTCGCTGACCTCATCCAGAGGAAAGAGTATAATGACATCAATATGCTTAAATCCGTGGAAAGCGCTTGCGACGGCACTGCCGGTATCGCCCGATGTGGCTGTGAGGATAGTGTAATGCGATTGTTCCGGTACTATAAAATAATTCATCAGTCTTGCCATCATCCTTACGGCAAAATCCTTGAAGGATGCAGTAGGCCCCTGATCGAGTCTCAGGATATAACAATCGTCTGCAACATGCTCCAGGGGAACACTGAAATTGTATGCATCCCGGCATAGAGACATAAGGTCTTTATACCCTATCTCATTTTTAAGGAATTTATTAAGGATCACAAATGCAATTTCATAGTATTCCCTGTCTGTAAAGCTTTCCAACTCCTTCCTGGTAAGCTCCGGAACAGACCGGGGCATATATAAGCCCCCGTCCGGAGCGATACCTCTGAGTAAGGCTTCCCTGAATGATACTTCAGGGGCTCTCAGATTGGTGGAATAATATTTTATCTTATGACTCATATTTAAGTTGGCAATTGGCAGTTGGCAATTGCTTTTATCTTAACTCGTTACTGATCGTTCATCTCTCTGTACCCGGCACCCGGCACCCGGCACAATGCACCCTGCTATACGTTCACAACTCTCATTAAATCCGCAAATACTCCGGCTGCAGTAACATCCGCTCCGGCACCATATCCCTTGATTACCATCGGCAGTTCACGGTATCTTTCGGTGGTAAGGAGAACGATATTATTACTGCCTTCAAGGTAATAGGAAGGATGTTCAGGTCCGACAGTAATAAGTTCAACCTTTGCTGTACCCTGATCAAAGGTTGCGCAGAACCTCCATTTACGGTTAAGCTTTTCCAGTTCAAGCCTTTTCATTTCAAATTCTGCATCGTATGCTTCCACCTTAGTGTAAAAATCATTCAGATCACCCGTGAAACACTCATCGGGCAGGAATTTACTGACGTTTACATCTTTCTGTTCAAGTATGTAACCGGCTTCACGGGCCAGTATAAGTATCTTCCTTGCTACATCTGTTCCGCTCAGATCGATCCGGGGATCGGGTTCCGAATACCCCTTTTCGCGGGCTTTCCTTATAGCTTTGCTTAAGGGCAACGAACTGCTCATCTCATTGAATATGAAATTCAGGGTTCCTGAAAGCACCGCTTCAATCTTAAAAATCTTATCACCGCTCAACACCAGATCACTTATAGTTTTTATTATGGGAAGTCCGGCTCCGACAGTGGTTTCGTACATAAACCTTACGTCTTTTTCCGCTGCAGTGGTCCTGAGATATTTATAATATAAATAATCGGATGAACAGGCTATCTTATTTGCAGTGACAACTGAAATGTATCCTCCGAGAATCTCTCCGTATCTCACGGCAACTTTTGAATCTGCCGTACAGTCAATAAAAACCGAATTGGTGAGATTCATCATTTTCATTCTCTCAATGAATTCGGTTATATCGGCTTTTTCTCCTTCGTTTCTAAGGATTTCCCGGCAGTTTGCAAGATCCATACCTTTTTTTGAAATTATCATTCTGCGGGAATTGGTCATACCCATCAGCTTCACATTAAGCTTATAATCACGGAGCAGAACGTCAAGCTGCTGCTGTAGCTGCTTTATAAGGCTTGTCCCGACCAGTCCGGTTCCGGCAATGAACAGATTCAGTTCCTTGATGCGCGACAGGAAGAACCCGTCGTGTATAACATTAAGCGCTCTGTTAAGACTGTCGTTTTTTATGACTACAGAAATGTTAAGCTCCGACGAGCCCTGTGCGGTTGCCACTACATTTATTCCATTGCTTCCCAGCGATCTGAACAGGGTTGCCGATATTCCGGGAGTGTTTTTCATCTTTTCTCCCACAATGGCGATTATCGACATTCTTTTCTCGACAATTATTCTCAGCTCATTATTCCTGCTTATTTCTGCTGCAAATTCAGTGGAAATGGCTTCAATTGCAGGATCACTGTCGGACGGGCTTACTGCCAGAGTTATTGAATACTCTGAGGAAGCCTGGGTTATGAAGATTACGTTAACTTCACTTTTTGCCAGTGCACCGAATAATCTGGCCGATGTTCCTTTTACTCCAACCATTACCGGGCCCTGGAGAGATATGAGGTCGATGTGATCGATTGATGAAATACCTTTTATGGGACCCGGGCCCTGAACAGAAGGTTTATTATTTATTAGTGTTCCCTTTCCTTCGGGATTGAATGTATTTTTTACAAGTACAGGGATATTTTCCCTGAAGACGGGGCGGAGGGTGGGTGTATAAATAACTTTTGCTCCGAAATGGGAAAGCTCCATCGCTTCGGAATATGATAAGCTCTCTATTGTATAGGCTTTCTCCACTTTCCTTGGATCGGCAGTCATGAATCCGTCCACATCTTTCCATATTTCAAGTACTTCTGCCCTGATTGCCGCCGCAATAATGGCAGCTGTATAATCTGATCCGCCCCTGCCGAGTGTTGTTGTGTCACCATTCTGGTTGCTGGCTATAAATCCCGGAATTACAATGAGTTTGTCTGTATCTTCCAGAGCTGCTCTTATAAGCTGATTAGTAATTTTAAAATCAACGACTGAATTACCAGGTTTTCCTTCGGTTTTGATAAACTCCCTTGCGTCTTTTAAGACTGATCCTTCAATAAAAAGGCTTATTATCCGCGAAGAAATTCTCTCCCCAACAGCAAGTATTTGATCCAGAGCATGTTTTGTTGATTCCCTGAGAAGAAAAAGACCTCTTAGTATCTCACCGAGTTCTTTTGAAATATTTTCAATATAATCTGATGCATCACTTAGATCATCAGGATCGTTCAGGAGGTTTTTTGCAAAATCCCTGTGATCACCGATCAGCTTTTCAAGATCAGCTTTATACCCTGCATTTCCCCCGGAGGCAAGATCTGCAAGCCTCGAAAGACTATCGGTCACTCCTTCAAATGCTGATACAACTACAATACATGGAAGAGTCTGAACACTGATTATTTCCCTGACTCCCCTTATCCGCTCAGGAGTTCCGAGTGAAGAACCACCAAATTTGATTACTTTCATCCTGTTCTGTTCTGTAAAGAATGCATCATCCTGATGCAAATATTCGATTGAGAGTCCCTCCCTTACCCTTAAGGGAGGGATTAAGGGAGGGTTATTTTAACTCGATGCAGCTTTTTCCAGTCTCCTCAGTATTGAAAAGATAAAGGTTGCTGACAATATAAGGCAGACTATGAATATGAGCCAAAGGGTGCTTAGTTGTATTTTATCCCACAGCAGGGTTCCGACGAAAAGTAGTTTATTACCTGCTGCAGTAGCCAGCAGCCAGCCTCCCTGCATCAATCCCTGGAACCTTGATGGTGCTACTTTGGAGACAAATGAGAGGCCCATCGGACTCAGGAACAGTTCGGCAACCGTCAGTATAAGATAACTGCTTATCAGCCAGTAGGGAGAGACCCTGTCAGAGTCTGCTACAGGTGTTCCATGCAGCGATGCCGGTGATGGAGCTCCGATGGATGCTATAAGAACGATCAGGAACCCGATGGATGCAATTATCAGCCCGATGCCGATTTTCTTTGGAGTTGATGGTTCAATACCCTTTTTGTTCATCCATGAGAAAAGGGCAAGTACAGGGAAAGTTAATGCCACTATGAAAAGCGGATTGAATGACTGGAATATTTCAGGCGATATGGAATTCTGTGCACTGAAAGGAGTCAGGAACTTATTAAGTAATCCTGTGGGATCAAATCCTGTAAGGAAGAATGAAGCAAAAAGAAGTGCAATAACGAATAGAACTGCACCTGTGATCCTGAAATTCTTTGACTGGTTTTTATAGAACAGCATTACAATACCGGCAATTGCCCCGATAAAGGCAAGCATGGAAGGTAATGTAAAGAACAGGCCGGTAAAGGGGCCAACCTGTTTGGCTGTATAATCTCTCGCAAAAAGAGTCAGTGTAAGTCCATTCTGATGAAATGACATCCAGAAGAATATTGCAACGAAGAAAACAAGAACGAGGGCAGTCACCCTGGCTCTCTCATCCTTTCGTGAGCTTAGTATTATCCATGTTACGAACCCGGCAAATAATCCGAAGGCAAGTCCCGTTGCAACATCAATCTGCTCAAGAAGCTGAAGTACAAATGCTGTAATACCCAATGCCACAATCGCGGCAATTATCGGAACCGGCTTGAAATCAACCTTTTCAGAGGATTTAACTTCTTTTTCCCCTGTTTTCTCTGTAACTGCCTGCTTTTCCTTGTTAGGAAGAAGTCTGTTGAATATTACATATACAAGCAGGGAGATTATCATGGCTCCGGCTGCCACTCCGAAAGCATAATTATAACCTTTTGAGAAAACATTAAGATAGTCATTTGCAAATGCTGAAAGATCTGTCACCGGACCGCTCAGACTTACTTTGTCGGCAAGCTGCTGAAGCACGGTTGTATCTGTCAGAGTTCCGTTATTTAGCTGGTGACACAATGCCGGAACACTGGCGTCGTGAAGAAAACCATTGGTCTTAAGCCACCATGTACGCATGCCGTCTGCAGCAAAGGGGGCAAAAAATGCACCTACATTGATCCCCATATAAAATATCATGAAGGCAGTATCCCTGAGCTTTGAATATTTCGGATCATCATACATCTGACCAACAACCGCCTGAAGATTGCCTTTGAACAATCCGTTGCCAAGAGCAATTGTGCCAAGCCCTACAATCGTGAAAGTAAGGGACATACCCGGTATTGCCATTATAAAATAACCCGCAAACATTATTACTATGCCGACAAGTATTACTAGTTTGTATTTCTTTGTAGAATCGGCAAGAATACCTCCTATAAGGGCAAGTGCATAAATTGCAAAATAAAACCAGCTGTAAATATCTCCGGCTGCTTTTGCCGTAAGACCATACTTTGCCTGGAGAAAAAGTACCAGAATGGCCATCATTGTATAAAACCCGAATCTTTCTCCCATATTTGAGAAGAAGGCTACGAGCAATCCTTTTGGATGATTTTTAAGCATAAAATTCTGTATTAGTATTTTAATAATTTCTTTATATCAGGCTGGTTGCCAGTAAAATTACCCGGAAATCCTTCCCTCTATTCTGATTTCCGGAAGAAAACAAATATATCAATCTTTTTTTATTAATGGTCGAAGAGATTAAATTTGTACAATTATGTAATCATGCCATGAAGATATTCAGCTCTGAACAAATCCGGCAGATAGATGATTTTACAATAAGGAACGAACCAGTTGCTTCTGTCGATCTTATGGAGCGTGCAGCATCGAAACTCTTTGAATGGTATAGTGAAAGGTTTCCCAGGTCGCGGCGGATACTGATCTTCACAGGACCGGGCAATAACGGCGGTGACGGTCTTGCTCTGGCAAGAATACTTGCAAAGAACAGGTATGAAGCGGAAGTTTATCATCTTAACTTTACTGATTCAGTATCGGCTGACTGGAAGATCAACAGGGAAAGACTTAAAAACGAAACAGATGTTCCCTTTACTGTAATTGAATCAGGGAACCAATTTCCCCGTAACGGATATGATGATGTAATCATTGATGCCATATTCGGGACAGGCCTTAAAAGGCCGTTATCAGGACTGCCTGCAGAGATTGTCCGGCAAATAAACAGATCGGGCTGCACTGTAATTGCTGTTGATATACCATCGGGATTATTTGGTGAGGATAATGACGGAAATGATCCTGAGAACATAATTAATGCGAATTTCACCCTTAGCTTCCAGTTTCCAAAACTGGCATTCATGTTCAGGGAGAATGAGCCTTTTACAGGTTCCTGGATCATTTTACCGATAGGGTTGGACCAGAGAGCGATTATCAATACAAAAACTCCATTTGAGATGTTGGAGAATGAAAAAATAGTTTCTCTCCTGAAAACAAGGAAAAAGTTTGGTCATAAGGGTGATTACGGGCATGGCCTGCTGATTGGTGGATCGTACGGCAAGATGGGTGCAGTCGTTCTGGGAGCCGGTGCCGCTCTGCGGACAGGCGCCGGACTATTGACATGTTATGTGCCTTCCTGCGGCAATCTCGTTTTGCAGACTGCTGTTCCCGAGGCAATGGTCATACATGACAATGCAGCCTGGTATATCGGAGATACGGTGCCCACAGAAAAATATGATGCGGTTGGAGCAGGCCCGGGGCTCGGTACAATGCCGGAATCCCATAACATGGTTCATAATCTCCTTTTGAACTGCAAAAAACCAATTGTGTTGGATGCTGATTCCCTCAATATACTTTCAGTACACAGCGACTGGTTGCCGAAGCTCCCGGAAAATACTATACTTACCCCTCACCCGGGCGAATTTGATCGTCTTACCGGAAAAGCTACTTCGGGTTTTGCCCGTCTGGAAAAACAGATCCAGTTTTCAAGGAAGTTAAAATGTATTGTTGTTCTCAAAGGTGCTTATACTTCAATTTCTTCTCCATCCGGAGAGGTCTGGTTTAACAGCACCGGTAACCCCGGAATGGCTACCGCCGGAAGCGGGGATGTCCTCACAGGAATGTTACTGTCACTCCTTGCCCAGGGATATGATCCCGTTGACGCGGCCATTACAGGTGTTTACATTCATGGACTCGCTGGAGATATTGCCGCAGAAAAATCATGTTATGAATCTGTTATTGCTTCCGATATTATTAATTCCATTCCGGAAGCATTCAGGAGAATAAGGGGACAGAACTGACGTTAAGTTAAGGTGCTGTTTGCTGGTTGCAGGGCGAAGAGCAAAGGGCAAAGGGCGACCGGCAACCGGTAACCAGGGAACAGGGCTCAGAGAGAAGAGCGAAGAGCGGATAATAAAGTCAGACGGCAGTTGTTGAGACCGGAGACTGACCGGATTTGGGGCATATGATTGATTATCAATTAGTAAGTAAAAATACATATTATGAACAGAATAAAATTGACTCTTATAGTTATGTCGTTAATGGTTATGACATCTTCCTGTTTTCTTGTCCGGCAAAATGTAAAACCATCGACAACTGTAAAACGCCTTAGTGATACAATTTCTTTAAGGGACGGAAGTCTTGTATATGCCCTTCCCCGGACAATGTTAACAATCAGGGCTGAGTTTGAACGGACTATTGAAATACCCGGACCTTATGCAAGGTATGCTGAAGAATTACTGGGGCTTGATAATGTTATTCTGAGCGAAGGTGAAGACTGGTCGGTAAAAAGCGTTACTGTTACTTCTAACGAAGAAGCCGATCCTTCCGAACTATATGTGATCGAAACCAATACATTTATGAATTCAAATGTATTT
Organism: Bacteroidota bacterium; assembly: GCA_029564935.1. Taxonomy (GTDB): domain Bacteria; phylum Bacteroidota; class Bacteroidia; order Bacteroidales; family VadinHA17; genus LD21. The sequence goes on along the minus strand of JAKQPD010000222.1, from coordinate 33,839 downwards.
GCACTCAGGAAGGAGGGACTGATTCTCAATCTAAATCCGGAATCCCATGTTAGTCCCGTGATTACCGGAGTCGGTCAGGAAGCAGATATTGCCGGATTCAGGTCATATGATCTGGGTTCCGATGAATATTACAGGGTTCAGACTGATACAGTTTTCAGACGTGTAAGCGTTGAAGAACAGTTCATCAGGATACCATATATTGTTGAACAGAAAAAGAAGTTGTCGGAGGCCCAGCTGGCTGAGAGGGCAGCAAAGAGACTCATGGAACTGCGTGACGGGAAGTTCCTGATCTTAACAGGCGAAGCTAACGTATTCCCACAGAGTGCGGCAGCAATAAACGAGATTAACAAAATGGAAAAAGAGCTTACCGAATTATTTGCCGGAAAGACATTCAGGGATTTAAGGACATTCACTTACAGCATTTCACCTGATAAAGCGATGGCAGAGGCTCCTTTTACAGTTTTCAGGTTTTCTGAGGTGACAGGTCCGATGAATGATACAACAGAAAATGGCATACCTGTAATAATCAGGCTTATACCTGAAAAGAAAACAAAAGATCTGTCTGTTGTTACAAGAAACCGTACTGCAACTCCGGTCGCTCTCTCTGATAAAATATTCTACAGAATCCCTGATATTGTGAATGTTGTGGTGGAAATGGGAGAGGAGCAGCTATATAACTCGCGGAAAATGATCTACCAGTTCGGTGAAGTAATGCAACTGCCTGCAAACTATATTATCGGTAAATAACTGCATCCTGCATCCCGTAGCTGTCAACCTAACGGAGTATTCTGGAGAAAAGTTTCCCCTCCTTTTTTTAAGGAGGGGAAACTTTAAATCCCTAACACCTTAAGCTGACGGCTATGACCTGCGCCCTTCGCCCTACTGCACTTTCCCTACAAAGCTCTTCTGGAACTCATCCCATTTCCGGGTTTTATAGATATCATCGGCAAAGAAGCTCAGCAGGACTTCCATTTCCTTTGCAGCCCTGAAGCCGGGGACCGGAGATACAGCAAACTTTTCGTCTTCCTTTGTCATGAAGACAACCGTAGGGTAGGAGAGTTGTCCCTGAAGCAAAGCTATGGCAAGCTGGTGAGCTCTTCCTGCTGTACCGTCATTAATAAAAGTTTGTCCCATGAATGTAACACTCTCTTTTCCCTCAGCATTGAATTTGACGGGGTAAAATTTACTGTTGAGAATTTCTGCAATTACAGGATCAGTAAATGTTTCGTTATCCATCTTCTTGCACCATCCGCACCAGTCTGTATATGTATCGATGAAGATAGGACGGGGAGATTTATTGAATAATTTTTCAGCCTCCTGTATCGTGTGCCATTTTATTTCTGATTTCCCCCGGGATGCCGGACTCTGTGAAAAGGCATTGTAAAAAATTGATGTAATGAGTACTATAAGAAATATCTTTTTCATAAATCATTATTATTGATGAAAATAAAAATACAAAGTAACTTTAAATATCTCAGAAATTATAATTTCCATATATTTTAGTGATTTAACAAATATGAAATAATAAAGTTCAGTATAAGTGATTTTCCCGGGCAGTAACATCCGATTTATTTTTTACATTTACGCCGTTTACCAAATTTGACTTTATGGAAACTATTACCAGGACTTTACGTGATAAGGCTGCCCTGAGGTGGCTTGTTCTTGTATTATTAAGTGCACTCATGTTTGCGACCTACTGGTTCCAGGATTTCTTTTCAGGATTAAAGGGATTGATGGAATCCGAGCTGGGATTTACAAGTGAGGAATTCGGGCGGCTTATCGGGCTTACGACAATTGCCAATATGTTTGGTATGATCATAGTTGGCGGAATAATACTCGATAAGTGGGGTATCCGTCTGGCAGGGATAGTATTCGGAGCTCTTGCGGCTGTAGGAGGAGCATTGTCTGCCCTGGCTGCCGCGGGTGTTTTCGGCACCGACAAGAGCACCATGCTTACTGTAATGATCATCGGCAGGATAATGTTCGGTTCGGGACTGGAGATAACGTGCGTGGTTGCCACACGAACGATAGTCAAATGGTTCAAAGGCTATGAAATGGCACTTGCTATGGCTATCAATATTGGTTTCGGACGACTGGGATCGGCGCTTGGTATTGCAGTTTCACCCGATATTGCAAACGGCCATGTATCTCCTGCAGTGACCTTTGCTGCAACACTCATTGCCCTGGCTCTGATACTTTTTATTATATATACATTCTTTGATAAAAAACTCGACAAACAAAGAGCAGGACTGGTTACTGATAAAGATCAGGAAGAAGAATTCAAGTTTGCAGACCTTGTTAAGCTGGCTACAAATCCTTCATTTATCTATATAGCACTTTTGTGCGTATCCTTTTATGCAGCTGTGTTCCCGTTCATCCAGTATGCTCCCGATATGCTTGTAAATAAATTCGGGTTTTCTTATGTACTTCCCGATGACCCAGATAGTAATATCGTGCTTTTCGGCAGTAAGGCTATCGGGAATTCCAGTGTTTTCATTGCCCTTTTTATTTTCGGACTGGCCTTTTCGCTTGTTCCGTCATATATTAAAACACGGCAAGGGAAGAATCTCTCAATGGCTGTTATTTTCCTGATTTTCCTGCTATTCGTATTCCTTCTTAAAGACACATTCCGCTTGTGGTTCTCGAACGGACCGAAAACAGCTTCTCTTATTCCGCTGGGGACCATTCTCTTTACTCCGATCTTCGGAAATTATGTAGATAAAAAGGGAAGAGGTGCATCACTTATGATACTCGGTTCGCTCCTTCTTATTTTTGCGCATATTGCTCTTTCACTCTTTAATGTAAGAATACTTGCCTACCTCGGTCTTATCAGTCTTGGTATTGCATTTTCTCTTGTCCCTGCAGCAATGTGGCCATCTGTCGCTAAAATTGTCCCTGAAAACAGACTTGGTACTGCTTATGCTTCGATGTTTACAGTTCAAAACTGGGGCCTGGGATTATTTTTCTGGGGAATAGGAGCTGTTCTCGATCTTGCAAATAAGGAAAACCTTGAGGCAATACGTGCCGGACAGATGAATTATAACTATACTGTCCCTATCTTCATTCTTGTGATCTGCGGTCTGATTTCAATTTTTCTGGCCTACAAACTGAAACAAGCCGATAAGAAGCAGGGATACGGTCTGGAACTGCCTTCAGGTCAGAAACCCTGATCCGGCAGTAATACAAGACTATGATATGATATTATTCCTCTTGTAATTATGGCTGTCAATAAGTCCAAAATGGTACTTTCAATGATAAAAAGAAAATAAGGTGAAGGTCGGATTTATGCCATTTTTATAAGCATCGATTTTATCGTATCAGTAACATCTTCTTCTTCATCAACACATCTTTCAAGAATTTCGAGTATCTTATTGTTCTTAAGTAATTCTGCAGCATCTTTTTCACTATTGAAAAGTTCCGATACCCCAGAGTAATAATATTCATCAACCTTGTGCTCGATAGCAGTAACTTTTGCACATGCCCTGGTAATTTCCTCCTTGTTGGCAGCTGCATCACTTAAACAGTGAACGCTTGTCTGGATCTCGAGGGCTGCCTCATGTATCATATCAGCCATCTTTTTATACTCAGGTAACATATGTTTAGGCTTATAGAGGCATATCCTCCTGCTGACCCCGTTAATTGAATCAACTACATCATCAATATTCGAAGCCAGTTCGTGAATATCTTCCCTGTCGAACGGTGTGATAAATGATTTGTTAAGCTGTTCGTACATCTTATCTGTTATCTCGTCTCCGATATGCTCCACATCCTTTATTTCCTTATGTATTTTTTCACGGTATTCGGGATCAGTGGATGAAAGCATTTCCTTAAAAAGTTCGGTGGCTTTTACAAGGTTTTTTGCATCTTCTTCAAAAAGAGGATGAAAAGAGTGATCTTTCGGAACAAAAAACTTAAGAATCTTGTCAATATTCATTTTCTGAAATGGTATATGTTGCGACTTAATCTGTTAAATAGCTGCCCTCGAAGCAGTTTTAAAAACGGCTTAAAATTACTTTTTTTTTTAACAGTTTAAATAATTTACCTGATTATCTGTTCTGGAATTATAATGATGATCCGGAATGAATCTCTTCTTGGAAATAAGCTTATTAAGATCTTTAAATGACTTTTTTCTCATAATTTTTACAATCTCCCCGAAATATGACTTTATAAGCTCACTGAGGTCCTCCATGTCTTTTATCTGTTCGGGGATGAGAGAGGGATGATTATTATCAAGATGTTCATATATCGGCTGGACAATAAACTCAAGGCAATGTGTAACTTCTCTCAGATAGTCGAGGATCTGTACATAAAACTGGCCTGCTTCAATGTGTTCTGCTTCAATCTTTTTTAAGGTCGGGTATAGATCATATTTTAATTTCTTTGTAAACTGACTAAGCTCATTAACCTCCTTTACTACGATCTTCATCTTCTTCCTGTTTTCCCTGATCAGAGCATTGATGCCCGATGAATAAAGTTTTGATACTGATTCCGTTACGTTGATTATAGTTGAGTTGCATTTATCGAGGATATTTTCTCCGGTATGGGTTGCCTTAAGGTCAAATTCATCCTTTATGCTTTGTTTTTCAATCTGTCTCCTGCTGAAAAAATTAGTTTTTATAACTATGAATAAAGCAACAGCAAGTGCGATTATCATACCTGCAACTCCCCCCCAGTTAAGGATGTTGGCGATAATGAACGCCGCAGTAAATGCAATGATCGCTGTAAAGAACCAGCCTCCGATTACAGTAAGGACGCCTGAAACCCTGTATACGGCGCTTTCCCGGCCCCATGCCCGGTCGGCAAGTGAGGTACCCATCGCAACCATGAAAGTCACACGAGTTGTTGACAAGGGGAGCTTGAGCGAAGTACCGGATGCAATAAGGATACCGGCAACAATTGTATTTACAGAAGCTCTCAGAAGATCGAAGGATGAACTCTCTACTGTATTCTTCGCCTTTGATTTAACTTTTACGGTAGAGAATCTCTTTGCTACAAAATCGTGGACACGCTGCGGGATCACCCTGTTGAATACTTTTGAAAATCTTACCACACCATGTACCAGCTACCGTGAAAAAGGTGTTGATGACCACCTTTCATCTCCGGCATCCTGCCTGGCCAGACTCACTTCGGTCTGAGTGACTTTCTTTGCTTTTCTTGATGTGAACAGTGTTATTACCATTATCAATCCTGCGGCCATAAGAAAAAGTGTCGGGGTCCTGACAGGTCCCTGAAGAGAATCCATGGCAAATGTGTCGGGATTCAGTGATGGATCGCTGATATATGTCATATAAGAGTCATAGCCTGCCAGCGGGACACCGATAAAGTTCGCAAGATCATTCCCGGCAAATGCAAATGCAAGTGCAAATGTTCCTGCAAGGACAACAATTTTAAGTACATTGATCCTGAAAAATGATATCAGCAACTGCAGGATTACCGTAGATCCTGCAAAAGCAGTAATAAGTATCTTCCATGTATTTTCTTCAATCCAGGATACGGTATAAGGGGTCATGAATGATGCTCCTTTGCTCCCTTGACAAGAAGGAAGTAAATAATAACCGTCAGAGCTCCGCCGCCATAGATCCCCCCGGCAAATTTCATATATCGCTCATAATTGAACGAAAAGATCAGGCGTGTTATGAACTGAACTATCATTCCCACTGAAGGCTATCGCAACAGAAATGAGTATACCGGAAATTATTGCAAGAGCTTTCCCGGAATTGATATAGTTTTCAATGCCGGCAACAGTATCACCCGCCTGAATTACTTTTATCACTGATAATGCCACGGCAGCTCCAAGTAACTCAAATACAAGTGATACAGTGGTTGATGTCGGCAATCCGAAGGTATTGAATGAATCGAGTAAAAGGACATCGGTTATCATTACTGCCAGGAAGATGATCATTATCTCCGAAAAATAAAACTCTCCGGGTTTAAAGATCCCTGACCTGGCAATCTCCATCATTCCGCCTGAAAATGTGGTGCCTGTAAATACCCCGAGAGCGGCAATAGCCAGTATCACCTTTACCGGAGCAGCTTTTGAACCGATGGATGAGTTAAGAAAGTTAACGGCGTCATTTGAAACCCCTGCAACAAGATCGGAAATGGCCAGAATGAACAGAATTATAATAAATACAAGATAAATGTTCATTTTTTCGCCGTTTTCAAAATATAATTCTTTTGACGGTATGAATTTAATATAATTGACATTTATATGGCAATCAAATTCGTTTAAGTTTTTGTTACATGTTTATTTTATTCGCCGGTTTTTGTATTTTTATACAATTAAATTAATTAAAAACAGATAAATATGAGTGATATACGAAAACTTCAACCGGAACAATTATGGAATTATTTCCATGATATAACCCGTATTCCGCGTCCTTCAAAAAAGGAATCAGGAATAGTCGCATATGTTGAAAAATTCGGTAAGGACCATAATCTTGAAACGATTGTCGATAAGTTAGGCAACGTAATAATCAGGAAACCTGCAACAAAGGGGATGGAAAACAGAAAAGGTGTTATCCTTCAGACACATCTCGATATGGTACCTCAGAAGAATAATGATAAGGTCCATGATTTTGAGAAAGATCCGATAGCTACTGTAATTGATGGAGACTGGGTAAAAGCTGACGGGACTACTCTGGGCTCTGATAACGGGATCGGTGTTGCTGCCGCTCTGTCCGTTCTTGCATCCAAAAACCTTCGTCACGGGCCTGTTGAAGGATTGTTCACAATAGATGAAGAAACGGGTATGACAGGGGTCTTTGGTTTGAAGAAAGGAATGCTGAAGGGAGACATCCTCATGAACCTCGATTCGGAAGATGAACATGAACTGTGTGTCGGATGTGCCGGAGGAATGGATGTTACAGCAACGAAGAAATATGTGGAGGAGAATACTCCCGCAAGAATGAATGCATACAGGATAACAGTAAAAGGTCTTAAAGGAGGCCACTCGGGTGTTGATATTGCTCTGGGAAGGGCAAACTCAAATAAGCTGATGTTCCGGTTCCTGATGCAGGCAGAATCCGACTTTGCCATCAGACTGGCAGAAGCCGCCGGAGGTAATCTCCGGAATGCAATACCCCGCGAATCCTATGCAGTACTGGTGGTTTCAGCTGCCAAAGCAAAAGCATTTGAGAAATTTGTTAAGGGCTATGAAAAAATGTACAGGTCAGAATTCTCAGATACAGAACCCGATCTCGTGTTTTCATGCAAAAAATGCGACTCACCGGCAAAAGTTTTGGGAAAAAAGGATCAGTATAAGATAATCAGAGCTGTATTTGCATGTCCAAATGGTGTGCAACGAATGAGCCAGGCTGTAAAAGGACTTGTTGAAACCTCAAACAACATGGCCATCGTTAAATGTATGAAGGGAAAGTTCGAAGTACATAACCTGTGCCGCAGTTCGGTCGACACTTCAAAAGAAGCAACAGCCTGGAGAATTGCAGCAGTATTCCACCTTATAGATGCTAAAATAAATATGACAGGCGGATATCCGGGATGGAAACCAAATATGAATTCTCCAATACTGGCAAGCATGAAGAACATCTATGAGAAAATGTTTGGTAAGGAACCTGAGATCAAAGCCATCCATGCCGGTCTGGAATGTGCCATCATCGGCGGAAAATATCCAAGCCTCGATATGATTTCTTTCGGTCCGACAATTAAATACCCACACTCTCCCGACGAAAAGGTCAACATACCTTCAGTAAAGAAATTCTATGATTTCCTCTGCAAATCACTTGAGGAGGTACCGGCGAAGTAAGGTTAAGGTTGAGATTGAGGTTGAGGGTTCTTAGCCCTGAGCCCTGCGCTCTGTGCCCTCCGCCCTGAGCTATTCTGTCTTTATCTCCACCAGAACATCATCTTTCATTACATTGGTGTTCGGTTTTGCATGGACTTTTACAATTGTACCGTTAACGGGAGATTGTATTTCGTTCTGCATTTTCATGGCTTCGAGGATGACCAGGGGTTCGCCGCGAAGGATAGTTGAGCCTTCCCTTACAAGCACATCGAGAAGCTTTCCCGGCATGGGCGCCTTAACCGACTCGCTCACTGATTTTCCCCTTACGGAATCGAGAACTTTCATCCTCTGAAGTGAAAAGGGAGTCTCTATTGTAAAAGTATAGCTAATATCATTGAACAGGATTTCATATTTGTTCTGTCTCGACCTGACCACCTCAACGGGATATTTACGGTTTTTCCATAAAATGTATGTCCCGAATTTATCATCCGATCTCAATTGTACTGTATAATCCCTTTTGCCGATCCTGATCTTGTTTTTCAGCGGAATTGTAAAACTGAATTTCCGCTTCTCGGATGATAAGGCAAACAGCTTATTGATATGTAGTTTATTGTTCATTGCTTTTTGGCTGATTAAAACTGGTTGATCCTTTTGTTAAGCAGCCAGGGACTCATCCCCTTTCCGTCCCTGAAATCAACATTTATGCTGTCCGACTGGAGGTTTTCCTCAACGAACAGCTTTGTGGCAAGCCATGCAGCCAGCATTTCCTCATATTCACTGTTATAATAGTATTTTTCAAGATCTTTTTCTATGAACGCTGTCGTAAAATTCCCGTCCTGGAAATTCTGATTTCTTACAAGAAGCCTGAAAAAAGGAAGGGTTGTTTTAACTCCTTTAATCCATACTTTGTCCAGAGCCATTTTACACCTTGTGATAGCTTCTCTGCGGTCTTTCCCGCTGATGATCAGCTTGGCGATCATTGAGTCGTAACTTGCTACAATGGCTGATCCTTCTCTGATACCGGTATCAACCCTTATATATGGATAATCAGGCATGCTGAGTTTTTCAATTCTTCCCGGATCAGGAGCAAAGCCCGACTGCACATCTTCAGCATTAATCCTGCATTCAATGGCCCAGCCGTTAATTTTAATATCACTCTGTCTATATTTCAGTTCCTCTCCGTTGGCAATCCTTATCTGCTGTTCAATCAGATCAATACCTGTAACTATTTCGGTGACCGGGTGTTCAACCTGTATCCGGGTGTTCATTTCCATGAAATAGAAATTTTTCTCCGAATCCAGAAGGAATTCCACAGTACCTGCCGAGAGATATTTTACAGCTTTTGCTATCCGGACGGCCATGGAACCCATTTTTTTTCTGAGCGAAGGATCAAGTGCTACTGAAGGAGCTTCTTCAAGAAGTTTCTGATGCTTGCGTTGAATAGAACACTCTCTTTCCCCGAGATGTATAATATTTCCTTTTTTATCACCAAGGATCTGAAATTCAATGTGCTTGGGATTCTCGATATATTTTTCGATGAAAACTGAGGGATCTTTAAATGCTTTTTCTGCTTCTCTGCTTGCAACAGAGAACATTTTTACCATTTCTACCTCATCGCGTACAATTCGCATTCCTCTTCCGCCTCCGCCTGAAGCAGCTTTTATTATGACAGGATAGCCTATTTTTTCTGCCATTGCCACGGCTTCTTCTTCATCGGAAATATTTCCATCGCTACCCATCGCCAGAGGGATCCCATTCTGCATGGCAAGCCTCCTTGCAATTGTTTTGTTCCCCATTTTATAAATGGCATCAGGAGTGGGCCCGATAAAGTTTAAGTTATTATCGAGACATTTCTGAGCAAAATAGGCATTTTCTGCAAGGAATCCGTAGCCGGGATGAAGAGCATCGGAGCCTGTAGCTAAAGCTATTGAGATAAGCTTCTCTATATCGAGGAAAACGGGGATCTCTGACAGATCTTCAGTATTGTCAAAGACTTCGTCGGCAAAAGAAAGATACATTGCATCCGGTTCTGCAGCAGTTCTGATCGCAACAGTCAGGATCTTCATCTTCCTTGCCGTCTTCATGATCCTGATGGCTATTTCACCTCTGTTCGCTATAAGTATCTTTTTCATCTTTTCCTTTTCAGCATTCATTTAACTATCAAGTGTACCCTTGCGCCCCTTCGCCACTGTGCCGTTGCACCGCTGTGCCTTTTCGCCCCTGGGCCGTTGCGCCACTATAACGGCATATTGCCATGCTTCCTGTCCGGTACCTTTACCCATTTGTTGCTCAGGGCATTCAGTGCTGATAATATTTTCTTTCTGGTCATGGCCGGATCAATCACTTCGTCTATATAACCTGATTCGTCAGCGATAAAGGGATTTGCGATCTTATCCCTGTATTTCTTAACAAGTTCTTTCTTAAGTTCAGCAGGATTCTTTGATTCGGCCAGTTCTCTGCGGTAAAGGATAGCCACTGCTCCGTCAGGTCCCATGACGGCTATTTCCGCTGTTGGCCATGCAAAGCTGAAATCGCCTCCGAGATTTTTACTGTTCATAACAATGAAGGCTCCTCCGTAAGCTTTCCTGAGGATCACAGTTATTTTGGGTACCGTAGCTTCGCTGTATGCAAAAAGCAACTTTGCTCCGTGACGGATAATTCCCCTGTGTTCCTGGTCAATACCCGGAAGAAAGCCGGGAACATCCTCAAAGGTGATTATTGGTATGTTGAATGCATCACAAAACCTGATAAACCTGGCACCTTTCGTTGAAGAATCAATATCCAGAACGCCGGCAAGTACCTTTGGCTGGTTTGCAACAATACCTACAGTCTTTCCTGTAAGCCGGGCGAAACCAGTAACAAGATTCTGGGCATACATTTCAGCTGTTTCAAAGAAACTGTTTCTGTCGACAACCAGATTTATTACATCCTTTACGTCATATGGCTTGTTAGGATCATCAGGCACAATGTCCCTGAGCTTGTCACAAATATCCGGAGTTACTCCGTTGTCAGCCACTACAGGTGGATTTTCGATATTATTTGAGGGCAGATATGAAAGGAATTTTTTCAGTGCCAGGATGGTGTTCTCCTCATCATTATATATCATATGGGCAACGCCGCTTTTAACGGCATGTACATCTGCCCCTCCGAGCCCTTCAAGTGACACCTCTTCATTCAGCACCTCCCTGACAACATTCGGACCGGTAACGAACATATAGCTTGTGTTATTCACCATAAAAACGAAATCAGTCAGGGCAGGGGAGTAGACTGCTCCACCAGCTGTGGGGCCCATGATGACTGAAATCTGAGGAATAATTCCTGATGACTGGATAATATTATGGAATATTGAAGCGTAACTGCTGAGGCTTGCAACACCTTCCTGTATTCGTGCACCCCCTGAATCCATCATACCTATTATCGGTGATCCCATTTTGAGGGCCATCTCCTGGATCTTGGCAATTTTTTTTGCATGAACAACACCAAGAGAACCTCCCATAATTGTAAAGTCCTGGGCATATGCAAAAACCAGACGGCCATTTACTCTCCCATGTCCCACAATGACTCCGTCACCGAATGTTCTTTCAACTTTACCGAATTCGACCGGCTGATCGGCAGGTGTGACAAATGTGTAGACTTCTTCAAAGGTCCCCGGATCGAAAAGCAGGTTGATACGTTCGTTTGCCGTCAGCTTACCTTTTTTGTGCTGCTTTTCTGCCTGTTTGGGACTGTACTGTTTTTTCAACGCCTCCCGGCGTTCGAGGAAGGCTTTATAACTCTTACCCGAAAGATCCATTCCGTAATTTTTTTTTAACCGCTGTCAGATGAAATTATTACCCTTCACTGAAAATAAAATCCGGTTTTTCGGGTGCAAAAATAGTCAATCCCGGTTTAATTCCAAACAAATCTTCGACCGGAATATCTTCGCCCTTTCTAAGTGTAAGGTTATTAATGATATATGAAATAGAAATATTCGACCAATCACACTACAGCCGTCAATCTCACAAATCACCACTCACTCCTCACTCCTCACTCCTCACCCCTCACTCCTCACCCCTCACTCCTCACCCCTCACTCCTCACCCCTCACTCCTCACTCCTCACTCCTCATCCCTCATCCCTCATCCCTCATCCCTCACTCCTCACCCCTCACCCCTCACCCCTCACTCCTCACAACTCACTCCTTCTTTTCGTTCCCGGTTTGAACAGTCCCTCTGGTCTGGATCCAAGCATTCCGGCTTTAAGCATCGATTCGCTCGCCGGACTAAGGTTCCTGATCATCTTTTGTGTTACCACAGGGAAATGATGCAGAGATTCAATCTTATCACCGATATATTCAAGATCTTCGTCGGTGGTTGTCCAGTTCCTCGATTCATAATATGTCAGATCGAAGGGCAGGGAATATGATCTGAGTGATTTAAACCCATTAGTATTGAAAAAGAAGTCGAAATATGACATAATAAGCTCTCTTACAGAACGATAAACCGGTTCCCTGAACCTGAGACTTGTGAAATTTGATTTAGCTATCGCTCCCCAGAATCCGTCAACCTTATATACAGCTATAACATGATCATCGTCATCCTCTGCCAGCATATCTACAATCATAGGTTTGTTGCCATTGAACTGAAGTGCTGCAGCCGCAAAAAGAGCACCTTCAAAACAATGTGCTGTTCCGGTCTTTATTACCCATCTGGGTGACCGGGATGTGTATTCGGGATTATATTCGATTGAATCGAGAAATGACTGGATCTTATCAGGATTATTTAGTTTCTTAAGGAACCTGATCTCTTCACTTGTCCATCCCATGATAGCCTTTTTGCAATTTCTCCTTCTTCTTATTTATACTTCATATCCTTCTGCCAGCTGCCTCTTGCCAACTGCCAATTGCCAACTGCCAACTATCATCTAACTAAATCAGACCTGCGATTATCTCGTTCATCTCACCATACTGTTCTTCCATACTCTCTACGAGCCTGAACTGAGCCCGTGCACGCTGGAGGTTATGGTGCACGTGATGGATCTTGAAATAATTATCACCGTCTATATAGTCTGTAAGGAACCTCAGTGCAATTGTGAAGGTTATAAGCCGGGGTGCGAAAGCGAGATAATCAATCTCAACCGGATTGAGAGTATCCCTGGTCTCCGAAAGATATCCTGAAGCATAAGCTTCAAAAAGTTTTATATCCATCCTGACCTTCGAGAGTTCTTTCTCATCCTCGGCCGCGATATTTGCAGCAGTCCTGATAGCATCTCCAAAGTCGTAATGCACATATCCGGGCATTACTGTATCCAGGTCGATCACACATAATGCCTTGTCGTTCTCGTCGAGCAGAATGTTATTGAATTTTGTATCGTTATGAGTAATACGGACAGGAATTTTACCTTCCCTTCCGAGTTTCAGGATAATCTTCATCTCTTCAGCTCTTTTATGGACGAATTCAGCTTCTGAAACGATTTTCTCTGCTCTTCCGGCAGGATCTTTTTCAAGCAATCTGTTGAATGTTTCCAGCCGTTTTTCTATGTCATGAAAAAACGGGATTGTCTCAAAGAGGGGTTCTCCCGGCAGGTCTGCCAGCATCGCCTGAAACCGTCCGATAGCCTTTCCGCCTTCAAACGCTTTAACCGGAGTGTCGACAATATTGTATGAACGGTGATTCGATATGAAGATATACATCCTCCAGAATTTCCCTTCTTTGTCTGTGATCCAACTGTTCCCGTTTTTAGCCGGGATAAGTCTCAGACACTCCCTTTTGATATCAGAACCCGGTATGGCGCTCAGCTTTTCTCTGAGATGTATGGTGACCCTTTCGATGTTATGCTGAAGCTCGGGGATATTTTTGAATATTTTATCATTCAGCCTCTGCAGAATATAATTATCCTTTTCACTTTCTTTTGTTTCAACCCGGAAAGTATCATGGATATGACCGCTGCCGTATGGTTCGCCTTTCAGGAAGGTCCCGTCTGCAGTAAAAAGGTCAAATATTTCTCTGAGGTCAGGCGACATTTTTCAATCCTGCTTTATATCCGATAAAGGCGTAATACATTATTATAAGGTAACACGGTACACAGAGCCAGTATGCCTGTTGTGTTGAAAAAGCAACGGCAAGTTTGCCATATAACAGTGGAAGCAGAGCACCTCCGGCAATTGCCATTATAAGCAATGCTGATGCTGTTTTGGTGAATCTGCCCAGACCATACAGAGCCAGAGGCCACATTGCAGGCCAGACAAGTGAATTAGCCAGTCCCATAAGCGCTACAAAAAGCACTGTAACAGGCAGAACCAGCTGAATGGGTTTCAGGGTCGTAAGATCAATGAAAGGCATCGTAAAGGCTATATTTGCCGGGGTAAGGATCGCACCCAGAGAGAAGATCAGTCCCAGAACTGTACATATCTTTAATGCATTACCCTGCTTCAGGTATTTTGGTATAAGAATGATCCCAAGGATATAACCCACAACCATGGCAAGCATCGTGAGTGAGGTATAGTACTTTGAAGATTCCATCGGTATGTTAATGGACTGTCCGTATCTGATAATAGTATCTCCTGCAATTACTTCCACACCTACATAAAAGAAAAGGGCAATCACGCCAAGTACAAGATGCGGGAACTGCCAGATACTTGTTCTTTTGCTTAATTCAGCGCTGGTCGTTTCATCAATTTCTTCGGCTTCAACCTCGGGCAGGTGAACAAATTTCATGAACAAACCCAGTAAGACCAGTATTACAGCCATTACAATATAGGGAACAATTACTCTTTCAGCCATTTTATCCAGAAGAACAGCACGTGCAGCTGCATCTGCAGCCTGTGCCAGTTTCTCTTCAAGTATATGGGAATCTTTAAGGATGATGCCTGCAAGGATTATCGGGGCTATTGCTCCTGCAAACTTATTGCATATTCCCATTATGCTTATCCTTTTTGCAGCACTTTCCCGGGGACCCAGAATAGTAATGTAAGGATTTACAGCTGTCTGCAAAAGTGCAAGACCTGCACCTTCGACGAAGAGGCCCGTAAGGAAGAGGGCATAAGACCTGGCCAAAGCTGCAGGTATAAAGATAAGAGCCCCGATGGCCATCACCCAGCAGCCGATCGAAATACCGAATTTGAAACCTGTTTTCTTAAGGACTGCTGATGAGGGGAGTGCCATTATAAGATATGAGATGTAGAAAGCAAATGTGATGAAATATGCTTCAAAATCACTTAGCTCACAGGCTGTCCGGAGAAAAGGAATAAGAATTCCGTTAAGCCACGTTACGAATCCGAAAATAAAGAAAAAAAGTCCGATTATTGTTATCGAAAAGATGTAGTCTTTCTTGCTGATAACATTTGTAGAAGTGTTGTTTGCCATAGGTTTTAAATGGTGAATTTGTAATTTTTGAAGTCTTCAAAGCTAATTTTTTTTATTGATCCCAACAATGTTTAGAGTTTAATTTTTAAGTTCAGATTTTTAAGAATATTACAGATTTGAAAATATCCTTTCCTAAATCTTTCTTATTTTTCTTTATCTGTTTAATTCATAAATGTTCTTAATTTGCTGAAATCCTTTGTGTTACTACTATATAACTCACCCCTAAATCGCATAGCCGTCAACTTAAGAAGTTTTGGGTATAAAAGTTTCCCCTCCTTTTTTTAAGGAGGGGAAACTTTATTAGCTATATTTCTGCTATTTACAGTAATTTTCGTTATTAAGACATTTCTTAAGTTGACGGCTATGCCCTAAATCCCCCAGGGTGACTTTTGAATCTGGGCGCCCACTTGTTCATAATACTCATTCAGGGAAGAGCAGATTCATTAACCTATTGGCATTGAGTAAATTATTGTAATTTTTACTCAGGATTGTCCTTCGTTCCTCTATCATTTCTTCAGTGAAGGGTTTTCCCATCAGTTGATTGATCTTACTGACCATTTTTTCCCCGTAATCCGCAATATGACACAGACAATACAATCCTGAACCATTTACTGTAGCGTTGTTCACAATGCAGTGTCTGCCACAGTAAAGCGAAAGAAGCAGTTTCAGTTTAAATCCGTTGGAAGCCATTGAGGGTATCACATTAATATGTGCATTCATGATGAGCTCTTCCATGGTTTCATTCGCAGGATCGGATATAAGCTTAATATTAGGGTGGTGTGATATCTGAGTCGAAATGCGTAAAGAAGGTTTCCTGCCGGCAATTATACAATTAACTGATAACCTTGAAAATACTTTAGAAATAAGGAATCCGGCAACAGCCTCATTTTCGTTCACCGAAAGGTCGGCATGATAAAGTATGAAATCCCCGGATCCCGGTTTGCATACAATATTGTCAAACTGATGCGATGTCGGAATGAGGACTGAGTTTTTAAACTTTCTGTTATAATATTCGTGATCTGTTATTGACAATGTTGCAAGGTAATCCGCTCCGGATAAAATACTTTCATACCTGCTTAACTTTGCCCCTTCGATCAGATAATACATTTTTCTTAAAAAATTCCTTTCATATCTTGCAAGTGAGCGGTAATAGACAGGTTCAATATTGTGTATCCTGACTACCTTTGTTCTGCCTGCCAGAGCCGGATTATTCAGTAAGATGGTTGTCTGTATCCCGTCGAAAAGAACAGGATAATCATTTTTGAGAAGATTCCGGAGAAGCTCATCAGAACTTCTTGAGACAACAGAGTAGGGCAGGAGCGAAAAATGACGTTTTGAAGAAGTATCCCTCCGGTAATAATTGACAATCTTGCATATAGATTCCAGCTCCTTACTGTGTTCACGCCCGTATTCAAATGCATGCAGATGGATATTTACTCCTTTTTTGCTGAGCATTCTGATCCTGTGAAAACAATCTATCATACCACCATAATCAGGGGGATATGGTATATTCAGAGTCACGATATGAAGGTTTTTTTCCAGAAATTGAAAAAATTTGGAAGTTCATAAAGGTAAATATTTAACTTTAAAAGTTACAAATTTTGGTCTTTCACATGTCAGATAAGAATTCTCAAACAGGTTTGGGATTTGCTCCCAAAAGTTCTCAGACTTATATTGTTATTACTGCCTTTTTATCCCTTTTCGCCCTTGTGGGATTTGCTTTTTACGGGTTGCCGTTCTTCTTTGATTTTATGGCCAAAGAGTATGGATGGTCGCGAACAGTAATCACATCGGGTAATGCGCTTGGTAAGCTTCTTGTTGGTCCTCTT
Source organism: Bacteroidota bacterium (assembly GCA_029564935.1). Lineage (GTDB taxonomy): Bacteria > Bacteroidota > Bacteroidia > Bacteroidales > VadinHA17 > LD21. The sequence continues at coordinate 16,924 of JAKQPD010000222.1, read as the reverse complement.
TTCGGGTTCATTGCAGGATGGCTGATAGACAAATATGGTCCGAGGAGGTTGATGCTGGCCGGTGTACTGTTCATGGGAACTGCCCTTATCGGATTAAGCTTTGCGGACACCTTACCGCTTTTCTACCTGTTCTATATTTTTAATGCCCTTGGATATGTCTGCGGTGGTCCCCTGCCTTGTCAGGTACTTATATCCAGGTGGTTTGACAGGAACCGGGGAAAAGCCATGGGGATTGCTTATCTTGGGATAGGTGCAGGAGGAGCAGTCGTACCACTCTTAGCTGCAGGTCTGGAAAAGAGTTACGGGTGGCATAATTCTCTGGCTGCACTGGGTGTTCTGGTTATCCTGATAGCCTTTCCCATGGTCTTTTTTATTAAGGGTGCATCAACTCTTGAAGGAAGTCATGCCGATAAGGAACCGGCTGTACCTATAAAAAATATACTTACAAATCCGAACTTCTACCTGCTGGCAATCGGAAGTATGTGTGCTATAGGTGTGGTTGGCGGGGTGAATCAACATCTGAAACTATATCTGCGCGATATCGAATTTTCACAAACACAGGCTGCGCATGTAATCTCCCTGGTTCTGCTCTGCAGCCTTATCGGACGGGTGCTTATGGGATGGCTTGCGGATCTCTTCCCGAGGAAATATGTAATGATCCTTATCTACCTTATAGTAGCTTCTGCAATCCCGTTGTTGCTGGTGCCTGATTTCCCGGGAAGGATATACATTTTTGCTGTTGTTTTCGGGATAGGGCTTGGCGGTGATTATATGATAATACCCCTGATGGCAGGTGACCTGTTCGGGGTAAGGGCTCTGGGAAGGACAATGGGAATTATTCTTGTGGCGGACGGAGTTGCCGAATCGACTTTCCCGATGTTCCTCGGAGCCATGCATGACGCTCAGGATACTTATTCCACTGCTTTCATTATCCTCATAGGAGTTGCTCTTACCGGTGCCCTGATAGTCTCATTTCTGCCCAAAACAGGAAACCGTACTGAATAATTGCCAGGGCACATATTGATGATCGGTTCTTTTCATGGTTAAAAAGAGCATCACATCATCCGTACTCCGGGCCACTGATCAGATAGTAGTCTTTTGTGATCCCCTTAAAGGAATTGCTTTTAAGGTACATCCTCGTGAAATGTCTTTGTTTCTGAAATCCTGCTGACTCCAGCCACCTTATCATGTCCTGCTTATCCTGCGGGATATCAAGGATTGCAGGTTGACTTTTGAGCTTACTCAATGCAGCTGAAATTAAGATGCGTGCTGAATCTTCCGATGATGCGACACACGGACCAATATAATGATACTTCAGGCCTTCTCTTCCTAAAATATAAGCAGAAAGGGAATTCCTGATCTCAAGTTTTAAAGCTTTTTCCGGAAAATCCTCATATAGTTTCTCAAGAAGAGAATATCGTGAAACCCCGAAGATCTCTTCGTCTTTTTCTGCAATACCCTTGAGATCAGTAATTTTTATTAATTCAGGTATCTTACCATGATGTGGGATTTCCTCACCTGCCACAGACAGATTGAACATCCTGTCGATCATATATTCATCATTAAAGCCAAGTTTCCTGTATAATGGCAGTCCTGAAGGAGTGGCATCCAGCTTTATTGAATCGAATTTTCCGAGCATGTCAATAATGGTAGTCATAAGCAGTTTGCCGATTCCCTGTCCGCGGAATTCCTTGTCAACGAGAACCATTCCTATCCATGCAACTTTACCATTGTGATTAAGCGCTGTTGCAGTTCCGATGATCCTGTTTTCATATTCGGCTGCAATGCAGGTATTGAGAGGGTTCCCGATCATCCGGCTCCAGTCTTTCATTGTCTGGTTCCATCCTTCGGAAGATGACAGGCTGAGTGCATTGCGAATATCATCATTGCGCAGGGTTCTTATTCTGATACGCTGTCCTGTAATCATTGAAGATATTATTAAAGTGCAAAATATGGTTTACTGGATTTCCATTTTCCATTTGTGAAGTCAGGAAATGGCACCGGCATTTTCTTTTCCGCCGAAATACCTGATAATTCAACTATTGCCGACATTACAGCAGCGTCGTAAATATCAAGAGGAACACGACCTTTTGTTCTTACGGCATCCAAAAATCTGTCGAGCATTATAAAGTCGGCTCCCCTTACTGCGGTTAACGGAAATTCAGTCTGCCACCACCTGTGATTGAACTTTTCTTCATAGGGCTGCCAGGGCTCCCATTTCTGGTAAGCGGGGCTGTGGTCGGCAAGATAAATGGAACCTTTTTCCTCGTCATATACACCCCTTGTACCCTGAAGTAACCACCGGTTTGAATATGGCCGGGGTAATTGCAGATCGTTGTTGATTACAAGTGTTTTACCCATCCTGGTGGTCAGAATTGAAGTAACTATATCTCCCTGCCTGTATTTCACCTTTAAATTCGGATGATCTTCTCCGAACTTTTTGGAGAAATATTCATATATCCCGGAAGGAGCAGAAGTCACCGTGTATATTTCCGTAAAGATATCGCCGCGGTTTATATCCATCCAGCTTAATACAGGGCCAACGGCATGTGTCGGGTATTGTGCCCTGTTGTATTTCATAAGGTATTCCGCCTGCCATTGAGGTTCACCGGTTGTGCTGTCGAAAAACCAGTGGTCGATACAATTATGTGAATGTGCACAATGACAATGGACTATTTTTCCGAACATTCCCAGTCTCACCATGTTCAGCAGAGCCAGATTGTCTCTCCTGAAGCTCCAGTTTTCAAGCATCATGAAAGGAACACCTGTTTCTTCCGATGTCCCCACCATCTGCCAGAGATCATCAACCGAGAGTGCCGCGGGTACATCAACACCGGGATAAATACCCATTTTCATCGCTTCGATTGCAATTGCCGCATGTGAGTCCCATGTAGTTGTTATTATTACAGCATCAGGATTTTCTTTTCTTAATAATTCCTTCCAGGAATCTTTCTTACCACCATAGACAGCAGGTATTTTCCTGCCGGATTCAGCACATATGCCTGCTGCCTTTTCTGCTGCAGTGAAATCTGTATCACAAACAGCAACCATTTCAACGCCTTCTGTTAACAGAATATAGTTCAGCAGTTTCAATCCCCTTTTTCCGGTACCTATGATGCCAATCCTGACTATCCGAGCCATTTATCAAGGTTTTCAGATATGAATTTATCATCGTTCAGATGCGGATATGCTGCATAGACCCTGTCAATCTCTTTTTTCTGTCCGGGAGACAGTTTTTCTTCCGGATCGAGGGTCCATATCCCTTTGAACAGACCCTGCCGGCGTAAAACTTCATGCAACCCGGCAATACAACCCCGGAAATTATTTGCTGTATCAAAGAATGCGGCATTACAGTCGGTGATCTGGTTCGCAAGGATCAAAGCCTTTTTTACATCTTTATCAAATACACCTTTCTTAACATCTTCGAGAAGCGTTACGGCAGAACGAGTCCATACCGCCCAGTGCCCCAGCAGGCCGCCAGCTATTCTCTTGCTGATCTCAGTTCCGTTAACTTTGATACGATATTCGGTAAGCAGGTCGACAAGGATACTGTCATCATTACCTGTATAGAGTGCAATATCATCAGCTCTTCCCGATTCGGCAACACCTCTGACAACATCAAGTGTCTGGTACCTGTTGAAAGGTGCGATTTTTATGGCAATTACATTCTCTATTCCGGCAAATCCGCGCCAGAAATCCAGATCGAGCTTTCTTCCTCCCACTGCCGGCTGAAGATAGAAGCCAAATACGGGAAGTATTTTCGCAATCCTCCTGCAATGTTCAAGGATGGCAGAATTAGGATCATCTTTAAATGCAGCAAGACTTAAAAGTGCAGCATTATAACCATTCTTCTGCGCCTGTTCCACCTCTTTAACAGCCTGTCCGGTCTTACCGATCACACCTGCAATTTTTATAACAGTCCTCCCTGTCCTTCCTGTATAATTGTCCATTTCATCAGAAGCAATCTTCAGGAGAGGATTGTAGATGCCGATTTCCGGCTTTCTTATTGCAAACTGTGTTGTATGCACCCCGACTGCTATTCCTCCGGCTCCGGCATCAAGGTAATATCGGATCAGTGCTCTCTGGCTTCTTTCATCAAGCCTGCGCTTACTGTTCAGTGCCAGGGGAAGCGCAGGAATGACAGTCCCTTTTTTAAGAAGATCTTCAGTTTCGGAAGGCATAAAATGTTTTTCCATGTTATTGTTTTTCTAATATTTACCATCCCGTACTTCAAAATGAGTGGGCTTCCCGAGAAGTCTTTTCCCTGATTTCAGCCATTCGTATATCCATCTTATTATAGTTGAAGGATGTACCCCGGGCTGGCCGAAAAGCCTGAGCGCTTCTGATGAATTGCTGAGCAAAGCCGTTTCTGCTTCATTATTAATGAAAACCGGTTTATTACCCGACAACCTTCCGAATTCATTTGCAACATCCCTGACAGATAGTGTTTCCGGCCCTGTAATGTTAAGTATCCGGGCAGGCGACTGAGCGAACTCAAGCGATCTTAATACGAAATCATTCATATCTCCCTGCCATATCACGTTGAAATATCCCATCGCAAGATCAACCGGCTGTCCTGTCATTACTTTTGAAGCAATGTCAACCAGGACCCCGTAACGCATCTCAACTGAATAGTTCAGACGAATGAGAGTTACCGGTGTTTTATATTTATTGCTTACATATTCAAACATTCTCTCTCTTCCGAGGCAAGACTGGGCATATTCTCCTATGGCAACCGGCGGATCAGATTCTTTTGAACCTCCGGAATCAGTTCTGACAAGCGGATAGACACATCCTGTGGAAAATGCGACTATCCTCGAATCGCGGTAATGTCCGGCAACCATCGCCGGGAGGTAGGAGTTAACAGCCCAGGTCAGTGGCAGGTTGTCAACTGCTCCGAATTTCATTCCCGCCAGGAAGAACACATTTTTAACTGTCGGAAGGCTTGTCAGAAAATCTCTGTCAAGCAGATTGCCCGCGATAGATTCAATACCATGTTTTTCAATTGATTCCTTCTGTCCCGGAGTTTCAAACCTCGCGACACCGATTATCCTTTTACTGATCCCGGCTTCATCACATGCCCTTTTTGCCATTCTGGCCAGGTAGGGACCAGTTTTCCCGGACACCCCGAGGAAAATCAAATCACCATCGATCCGGGAAAACATTTCAATAACCTTTGCTCCGGGTCTGGATATCATTTCATCCAGTTGCTCTTCATCTTTGATAATTTCAGTATTCAATTTCATGATTTATTGTTGCCATTGTAAAATAATCTCTTTGTATATTCTTACAGATTCAGTCAGCCTGTCAATATAACAAAATTCATTGGCAGTGTGAGCAGTTTCAGGTTCACCAGGCCCGAGAATGACAATCGGTATACCTCCGAAAAACTTCTGAAGAACTGCACCCTCAGTCAGATAAGGCAGGGCCAGGGGAAATCTTTTATCATGTTCTTCAACTCCACAGATACTGTATACAAGCCTGACAAACGGATCTTCCTCACTGGTAAAGACAGGTTGCAAATCTGTCATTTTTTCTATTACTGCATCAATCAGGATTTTTGATGAAAGTTTTTTAAGTATCTCAGAATGATCGACTTTCGTGGTTGTACGGATGTCAACAGTAAACTCTGCATGATCGGCAACTGAATTCAGGTTCTGACCTCCGGCTATTTTTCCGACATTTATGGTAGGATATCCAAGCAGTTGGTCCCGCTCAGCTTCAAATTTAAATTCAGATATCTTAACAACCGCCCGGGCTGCTTTGTAGATCGCATTGATTCCCTTTTCCGGCATTGAGGAATGAGCGGTTTTGCCCTTGAACCGGGCTTTCAGATAAATGGCTCCCTTGTGCCCTGTGGCTGGAAGATTGGAAGTAGGCTCTCCGATTATAATAGCGCTGGCTTCCGGCGGCTCTTTTGAAATACTTACCAGCTGAAGTATTCCCGGGCATCCCGGCTCTTCATCGGCTGTAAAAATAAGTTTTACTCCACAAGAAGGGGGTTTTTCATTAAAAGCCTCAATTGCTGCTGTTGCCATTGCTGCCAGACCACCTTTCATGTCACTCGAGCCACGCCCCCAAATCTTTCCTTCATGAACATCACCGGCAAAGGGATCAACATTCCATGAAATATTCCCGGGCGGCACCGTATCAAAATGACCGGATAATATCAACGGCGCTTTGCCTGGAACGATCCCTTTTTCTGCGATCATATGAAGCCTTGATCCGGAGTAAACCTGATATTCAACTTTAAACCCATGGTCTGCAAGCAGATTCCCTGTGAATCGTGCAATCTCTCCCTCATTTCCGGGAGGATTAACTGTATTAAATGAAATTAATTTCCTTGTGAGGGAAACGACATCCATAACAAAAATTCAAATTATCAACCGCTAAAGGTAATAAATCATTTGCCGGCTGATCGTAAAAATTCTATACTAAAGTTGTTCTGTTTTAAAATTAATATTACTTTGCTTATTAATAAACCTGGTTCATTTTTATAAATTTAAACCATGGTATGCAGTCCTGAAGTAGTTTAATATTCAGTAATGTACCTTAACCACAAAGGGCACGAAGGAAAGCACGAAGAGCACAAAGGGAGAAATTAAGTAATGACCAGTTTTGAATAAGTCATATTAATGTGAAAATTATATCATGAGAAAAAAATTTATTTCTATTTCAACGGTTTGTATTCTGCTTATAGTTAGCTCCTTAGGGCTCACCTGTAACCAGGTAACCGGGAAAGCGAAACAGGCAGATGCTGAACGCGGAACTCTTGTAATTAAGAAATGCCAGGACTTTAAGGTGACAGGTTACGGGAGCTCAGATGTATGGAAGGGTACGTCATGGGTGGATCTTGTACAACAAGGGCCGGATTATGCTTCATATTCAACACGAGTTAAAGTCCTTTATTCTGAGACAGGCATCTACTTCCTGTTCGATTGTGAGGATAAGAAGCTGACCTCAACGATTATTGGAGACCAGCAGAATATTTACACTGAGGATGTTGTGGAAGTATTCCTGTGGACTGAAGAGAGCTTTCCGGTATATTTTGAATATGAACTTTCACCGATGAATTATGAACTTACTATAATGGTTCCAAATTACAAAGGAAAGTTCCTTGGATGGCTTCCCTGGCATTATGAAGGTGATAAAAGAACGCAGCATGAAACCAGCGTAAGCGGAGGAAGTAAAGAAAGCGGAAGTACAGTGAAGGGATGGAAAGCAGAATTTTTTATTCCATATAAGCTTCTGGCTCCCCTGCCAGAGGTTCCTCCCGTTTCAGGAACAAAATGGAGGGCAAATATGTACCGGATCGATTATGACAAGGGAACAGCTCATTATGCCTGGCAGAAAACAAATAAATCTTTCCACGAATACGATAAATTCGGGACTTTCATTTTTGAATAACCTTTGAGACCTTTGCGGTTAAAATTCAGTTTTCTGCTCGCTCATTATTTTGTTCACCATCTTTGTGACGGTCCGGAAATCTATCTTCCCCGAACTCATCACTGGCAGGGGATTAATTACAACGAATTGTCTGGGAAGGGCAATACCGGGAAGGTCATTCATCATCTTTCTAAGGATCTCGGTCTTGTTCACTTCCTGTGATACTGTTGCAACTATATACGATCCTTTTTTTTCATCAGCTGTCTCTACAACGCAGCAGGAAACTCCTTCATGAAGATATTTTTCAAGGATGTTTTCCACTTTCACAAGAGAGATCATTTCTCCGCCTACCTTTGCAAATCTCTTGAAGCGTCCCGCATGCCATAAATAACCATCTTCATCGAAGTAACCAATATCACCGGTATTATACCAGCCATCATTAAGAACTTCGGCAGTAAGTTCCGGATCCTCAAAATATCCTTTCATAACAGAATCACCTTTGACCATTATTTTTCCGGTTTCTCCTGTTTTGCATTCTTCTCCTGTTTCAAAATTCTCAATTTTTACCTTCAGTCCCGGAATGACTTTCCCGGTACTTCCCGGTCTGTCGAATTCAGGCTTATTTACAGCGATGACCGGAGAAGTTTCTGTTGCACCATATCCTTCAAAAAGTGTAACACCGTGTTTTTTCATATAACCATCCCTCAGGGCATCAGGACATTTATCTGCTCCGGCAACCATAAGCCTCAGGCTGCTGAAATCGCCGGGTTCTGATTTGTTAAGATAACCCCAGTAGAAACTCGGCGTGGCAACCATTATAGTCGGCTTTTCATCACGGGCTATTCTGCTTATCGTCTGGAAGTCAAGCGGATTCGCATATGTGATCATGGTCATGCCATAATACAGTGGTACCCAGAGATTAACTGTCAGTCCGAATACATGGTAAAAGACAAGGTTTGCCAGGATAATGTCCGATCCGGTAATTCCCATATAGTCGCCGAAGCTTTTTATATTTGATGAGATGTTCCGGTGAGAAAGGGGGACGGCTTTAGGATCTTTTTCACTTCCGCTTGTAAACAGCATAACGCATATATCATCTTCATCCCCTTTATGAATACATCTGAGGAGCGAATTGACCGGAAGCTTGCTTTTCAGAGCAGCCTTAAGCTTGTCGCCGGTAGTAACGCCGGCCATTATATCCTCTATCAATACCATCCCGTCGATAAGCGGACAGTTTATTTTTTCAAGTAAAGCTTTTGAGGTTATTATTGTTTTAAACCTGCATTTTTTCCGGGCATACTTCGCATTTGACTCTGCACCTGTTGAATAATTTATCATAACAGGTATCCTGCCGCTCATCAGTGCACCGACAGTTGCAAGTGCACACCCTGCCGAAGTGGGAATCATTATCCCGATAAACCCCTTGTCATACTTTTCAAGCTTTGAACTCAGGATCAGAGCTCCGATAAGGGCTGTTGAGTAGTTAATATTCTTTCCTGTGGATTTGTCAATAATTGCCATTTTGGCTGCATGCGATTTCGCCATGCGGACGAACTGCTGATGGAGTAACATAGGATAATTATTTGCCGGTTACAATTTTAAGACGGGCAAGATATATTAATAATTTGAAATCATAATGATCCCGGCACTCATATTTTTAGTCCGTTCGAAAAATAATTTACCGGACATATAATGTATACTATTGTTATTTATATGAATAAGCAGTAAAATGTATGTACAAACGATGAGGTATCATTTAAATTCGAAAAATGATTATGGTCAGGATACCGGCTTATTCCGAAAGAATGAATCAGGATTCCTCGTAAAGTGAGCATTTCAAATGCCAATCAGTCGACAGTATGACAGTCAGCATCGAAAGCATTGCAAACGGCAATGATGTTTTTCTATGCGAGGTGTTCCCCCGACGATAAAGACGGTCCAGGAGGCAGGAAGCCTGTATTGTATGTTTACCAGTCAGCCGGCACACGGTCAGAGAAGAAGGTATTCAATCCCTATAAAAAGATAATAGGCATAAAAAGCTGGGCAAGCATAATGCATGAGGGGAAAATACAATGATGTGCTATCTTCTTCCCGCTGGCTGGTGCATCATCCTCATCATCATAAGCAGGTCCCGGATCGGTGTCGAAAATAATTTTACGGCTTCCAGTTTTTTTGTTGTGCCTGAAACAAGGACATCAGTGCAATCGCAAGCAGATAAACTAGTTCTTTCATGATACATGTTTTCCTTCGCGAAGAGCATGTTGACCATTATGTGGTGCGGATTAATATAATTTCTCCAGAAAGCACGTGTTCTATTTTTGGGCAGCATTCCGATATACGATTTCATCGGCTTCTTTATAATTTGAATTCAAAATGAAGGGAAAGAATTTTCAGGTAAATAAATCCTTTTCTTCCAGATCGCGGATAAAGGTAATGATGCTATTTCATAGAATCAGATCATAATATTTAAAAATATCTATGAATAAGCATGTTAAAATCGCTAATCCGCCCGAACGACAATATTAACCCGAGGATTGTTCCCTGTCATATTCAAAAAACATCCTGAAAAATTTGAATTCAAAAATAAGTGTTTTAATTTTGGTAAATCCTTAAACAAGAAATATGAGAACACTCTGTTTCGTATGCATCCTCTGTTTTCTTGCAACACAACTGTCATCCCAGGTAAGTCTGGGCAAAAAACCTTTGCCCGGTTTCGAAGAAAGGATTACGGAAAATTTCGACTTTCTTCATATCGTCGACACTCATGAGCACCTGCTGAGCCCGGAGGAACTTAAAAGATGGAAAATACTGATTCCTTACTGGGAACCTTCCTCTAACACTGCAAATAACAGATTGAGAAACCATGGGATTTGTAATTGGAGAGTTTACGACAAAGAAATGAACGTCATATCCATCACTATTCTAACAACTTATTAAATAACTGACAGATGAAATCTTACCTAACAGCTATTATGCTTCTCTTAAGCCTTGGTCTAACGGGCCAGAGTAAACTCCTGAAGATTAAGTCGCCGGTACTTTTAAGCGGCGACTCGGTAACGGCGTACCGCGATCCGGCGATCCTTTATCACAATAAGACTTTTTACCTGTTCTTTACACTGATAGAGTCGGAAAAAGATGGCAAGGTTTTCTGTTATACTGCTTCCTCGCACAGCAAAAACCTTGTGAAATGGAGCGCACCGGTAAAGATTACGCCGCGCGACCAGAAACTTAACTTCGGAAGCCCGGGGAATGTGATCAGGTTCAGGAATGAGTGGATCCTTTGCCTCCAAACCTATCCCCGTCCAGACCATTATAATTATCAGCCTGTCAGATACGGAGATGCAACCGCCAGGATTTTTATTATGCGTAGCAAGGACCTGGTTAACTGGAGCGAACCTGAACTTCTGAAGGTAAAAGGTAATGATGTTCCGGTAGAAAAAATGGGAAGGATGATCGATGCCTACCTTGTTGAGGATAAGGATGAAAAGGGTAAATACTGGTGTTTTTACAAGCAACGCGGGGTGAGCATGTCATATTCATACGACCTCGTGAACTGGACATTCTTCGGATTTACGGAGGCAGGCGAGAATACAACCGTACTAACGGAGAACGACGAATACATACTCTTTCATTCCCCGTCAAACGGGATCGGTATAAAAAGATCCAGAGACCTGGTAAACTGGACCGACTGGGGCAGCCTCATTACTCTTGGCCAGGCAGAATGGCCATGGGCCAGGGGCCGGATAACGGCCGGAACTGTCGTTAACCTGAAGAATGTAAAAGGGATTGGAAACTATATAATGTTATTCCACGGATCTGGTCCGCTTACAGAGACCCAGGGCGATTTTGATAAAAATGCCTCCATCGGGATAGCATGGAGCAGTGACCTGATCAACTGGAAGTGGCCGGGTAAGGAATAACTTATTGATTTTCTTAAACTAAACGACAATGCGTAGATATTTCAAACATGTGAAGGTGCTTATTCCAATGGTCGTGGTGGTTGTCGCAACAGCCTGCTCCGGCACACTTAAGACCGGTAACAGGATTTCGATAAAAGGGGATAAATGGTTTATGAACGATTCGGTCATTAACAGGGGATCTCCGGCCAAAGGCTTGCTTATGAATGTCAGGATGGTCAATGCAGTATTTGAAGACAGGGGTGACAGGCTCCCCGGTGAATTCAGCGATTTCGACGCAGAAAAGAATACCGAAGAATTCATTTCAAGGATCCCCGAATATGTTTCATTTGGTGTTAATGCTTTCACAATATGCGTCCAGGGCGGCATGCCCGGCTATGAGGGAGCAATAAATACCGCTTTCAACAGCGACGGGACACTGCGGGAACCTTATATGGAAAGAGTCGGGAGGTTGATCAGGGCAGCCGATAAAAACTCGGCGGCGGTGATAATGTCCTGCTTTTACCAGCGACAGCATTCCCACAACTCGGCACTTGAAGGCAGGGAGGCCATCATGAATGCTCTTTCCAATACCGTAAAGTGGATAAAGAAGAATAAATTCGGCAACGTGGTATTGGAGGTCTCCAATGAATACAGGCACGGCGGGTACCGCAACTGGAAAGACGGCAAATGGCTTGTCAGCACAAAAGGGCAGGCCGAGCTGATGAAGCTTGCAAAAAGTATTTATCCTCAGCTAATCATCTGCACCAGCGGGATGGGCGACGGTCAGCTTAATGACTCTCTTACGGCGATCGCTGATTATGTCTCTGTTCATTTCAACAACACCATGCTTGAAGATTATGCTTCCAGGATAGCCGGCATCAGGAAATCAGGCAAGCCGGTACTGTGCAATGAAGATGACAAAACAGGAAAAGCGGGTGCATCTGCCTGCCTCTTATCAGTAATGAACGGCTGCGGCTGGGGATTCATGCACAGCCGCGTAAACCAGACAATTCCTTTCACTTTCGGAGGATATGCCGACGATACAGCAACTTACAACATGATGAAAAAGGTGGTGACGCCGGGATTCACCATCGATAAGGACCTCCTGTTGCAACCCTCAGTTATTATAACCTACCCAAACGACGGCGATATATTTAAAAAGGATCAGAATGTCGGCATAAGATTTTCATATATAAATCCTGACACGACGATTAAGAGCAATATTCGGATCTATGCAAATGATAAGGAAGCCGGGGTAACTGGCACTTTGCAGAAACAGTTCCGGCTGCAACTCAGTGAGGAAGGGACTATCTACCTCAGGATTGCCGTAACCGACGAGAAGGGAAATGAGATCCTGAGATCGCCCGGAGTCGATATAATAGTAAAACAGCAGTAGTGTTTAATCTGAAAATTGCGTATTGTAATGAAAGATAAGGGAATATTAGTTTTTGCAGCGTCTGTTCTGGCAGTCCTTGTTATTGCCTCCTGTAAAAGGCCATTGGTTGATGCAGAACTCTTCAGGGTGATGGAATTTTCCTTTGAAGCCTCATATCCGGGGTCAAATCCTTACGTCAATGGCCCTGAGCTTACCGCAACATTCCGGGGATTATCAGGAGAAGCTGCAGGACTGTCGTACAAGGTGTATGGTTTCTGGGACGGAGGCAATGTCTGGAAGATGAGATTCTCTCCGACAAAGACCGGCATGTGGGAATTCATTACAGAATCAAAGGATAAGGGCATGGATAAACGGAAAGGTAGTTTTAACGCAGTGGCTCCGAACACCGAAAGAATATCCTCAAATATCCTTTCACATGGATTTCTCGAACCCGCCGATACATTCTCATGGAAGCTGAGCGACGGTACACCGTTTTTCCCCATCGGAGAAACACAATGGTCTTTTTCAGAGGAATTCACCCTGTCTGAATGGAAGGAGTGGATGAATGTGATTTCCGACAGGGGCTATAACACTTTCATGGGATGCTGCTGGCTCGGCAAATATACAAGGCTGGAACTTAAACCCTTTGCACGCAGGGATCCGGCATCCGACACTCTTCTGGTGGAATTCTTCAGGGACCAGCTCGATCCCATGGTTCAGTATGCCAATGACAAGGGAATAATGATGGGACTGGTAATAGGGGGATTCCCCGACAACAGCGAATGGTTCAGGAGATTCATAACCATCAAAAGGAGCGACAGGTGGTTCCGTTATATCATAGCGCGTTATTCAGCCTATAACGTGAGGTGGGGCCTGTTCGGGGAACTTAATGAGGCTGTGGGCAGGAATATGCTTGAAGGAAAGCCGTGGGAATGGACCGGGAGTCATTATGCGGAACTGGTTAAGAAATACGATCCTTATAAACATCCTGTCGGCAGTCACAATACCAGGGTCGATTTCAGCGCCGCTGCCGACAGTAACATAGATTACATAAAGGTTCAGGAAGGCGACAGGACTTCGCCGGAACAGTACTTGAATGCCATGAGCCTTCGAAGATGGAACAAACCGGTATGGTATGAAGAATACTGGTATGAAATGGACGGCGACCAGGACATCGGGATCAGGAATACATACAGGAACTTTGTTTATGCCATGGCTTTCCCTACCATGGGCAGCTTAATGCGAAACCACCAGGGGATCAATACTCCTTTTCCGCCTGATGAAGCTGCAAAAAAAGGAATATCCCTCTATGATTACCTAATGGCCAATGATACCGGTATTATACGGATGAGCTATTTTGCCGGTTTCTTCAAGGTCCTGGCAAACGACCTTGACGAATACGTACCGTCAACGAGGCTGCTCAGTCGCGGTGAATGCGGAAGATTCGGCGGGAACTATGCTCTCTTTATTGAGGGAGGAGGGACATCTACAATAGATCTTTCCGGTGTAACCGGTAAATTTGCGGCTACGGTCCTCGATATAAGAACCGGGGAAAGGAAGGAACTTAAAAACATTGAAAGTGGCGGGAAAGTTTCCATAGAGACGGGCCTGAGAAGCGATGCCGCAGTTCTGCTGATAAAAGATGACAATCTGCAATAAGCAAATTATAAGTGCGTCTATGAAGAAACAAGTCTATCTGAGACCGGTACTCATTCTTATCAGCTTTTTTTACTGCTTTTACATTTCGGGACAGTCAAGGCACCAGAAGCTGAAATCACCAGTTCTTTTTAAGGGAGACTCGGTAACCGCGTATCGTGCTCCGGCTGTAATTTTCAACAACAGGACCTTTCATATGTTCTTCTACGCCCTTGGACCGCTCACGGAAGCCCAGGGGTACTTCGACAGGAATGTCTCGATATGCATTGCCTGGAGCACCGATTTGGCAGAATGGAACTGGCGGGCAAGGCAAAGTAAAAGTGTATGGCAACAGGGATAATAAATTTTTTGTTGGTAATCTGCCTGACGGGGATATGCCCGGGATCAGAACAGAAAAAGAGCAGCGCCATTGGCTTGTTCGATCTAAGGTATACCATTAACTATGACCTTGGCGACAGCCTGAAAGTACTCAGCTTATGGGATGATATTCATGCCATTTCCACTCTCCAGGGAATTGTAAACAGGAATTCCCCGGGTCTTTATATAAATTATGTAAAAACCAAGGGCATTGATATTGATGCCTACTGGTGGAACAAATACAGAAAGGAAGGCGAATGGCTTCACGCCAGGGACACAATTGCATATGGCAATATAGTGGATCTTTTCACTGCATTTAAGGATAATGTCAGGGGCGTTGTCCTGTATGATCCAGTGGTAGCCTCCACAAGCAATGTGGCATCGGCTGTTGCGGGGATCGAAGACCTGATTGCAGTGAGGTACGATCCCGCTCCGAACAGCCTCTATTCAAGACTGGTCCTCAGCGGGCCTGCACTGAAGGTAAAGGTGAGGCTTATACGAGAAAACGGGGAATCCTTGTTTACAGGCACAGGTACCATACCCGGGACTGCCAGACAATCTACAGGGTCGATGAAAAACGATCCTTTTATCTGGTTTATAGAGAATTACCTGAAAAAAGGGAAATGCAATACCCGGTACGCTGCTTATTACATCGATCAGAAATGGAGGGAAAATCCAAAGGCTGCACCTGTAAGCCATCATACTCTTACCAACCACGATTTCTTTGTCAGCAGGAAGGCTTTCTTCTTTGACCTTTCGCCCTGGGGTGACGAGCCGGCAACAGATGATACGCTTCAGAAGGCCGGAACGGATCTCTCGACATTAAAGGAAATGCTGCTGCTGGCCTACCGGCAGAACAGGGGAAAGGAATTCTGCTATATCGGAGGCTTCCCGGCATGGGCTTTCAAATATACAAGGCATGCAGACGGCAGCCACCAGGATGTGGCCACTGAATGGGAATTCAGCCGTGTGATAAGCGCTTTCAATGCCTTCAAGGATGCGGACGCATTTGGCTTCGGAGCCCTGGCAAACAGCTCTTTCTGGCAGCATTTCCCCCTCAGGGAAAGATACCCCCAGAAATGGATCACCCGTGAGGAGCTTGAGGAGAGGGGACTGCTTACAAAAGAAGGTAAAGTGGACCTCAAAGGGAGGAATTTCATGATCTTTTATGTCGGGGATTATGACGCATCATCATGGATCACCCAGCTAACGCCTTCCATATGGGATAATTTCTACAGGGGAAAGTTGCCCCTGCTGTGGTGCATCAGTCCGGTTCTTATGGAAAGAGTTCCCATGGTTATGCATAATTTCAGGGTGACGGCAACAGCCAATGATTACTTTGCCGCTTCCGACAACGGAGCAGGATACCTTATGCCCGGGATGCTCCAGGCGCCAAGGCCGGTTTCGGGCCTTCCTGACGGACAGGATGCCTGGGGAGCCCATTGCCGGAAATACTATGAGAAGTGGGAGTACACCATAACGGGATTTATTATAGACGGACTGGCTCCCGGGCTTTCGGAAAAAGGACTCGATTGCTACGAATCCTTCAGCCCCAACGGGATTGTACCACAAAAAGTGCCACTGACACTTCTTCACGGGAACATGCCTGTACTTAAGTCGGATGAGGATATTCAGCAGAGTCCTGAAGCAGCTGCCACCCGCATTTTGGAAAGGATAAGGGAAAGAGGAATACCATTCCACTGGTTCAGGAATATACTGAAGAGCCCTGAATGGTATGCTGAGGTTATGGAGGAGATAGGAAATGCTGATCCATCGGTTGTCCTTCTTGATGCCCCTGCTTTTTTTGAACTGTACAGGCTGTGGCTTCTCGAAAACCAGGATGCAGCTACAGGAAAAAGCATAAGAAAATAGGATTATTTTATGATTTGACCAGGAAAATGTAGAAAAGCAGTCGCTGATGAAAAAAATGACAACCTGATCATTATCAAATTAAAAAATGTTTTAAATTTGAATTCAAAATAGGATAATATGGCCTGGCTAAAGAAGGATGTCCTGATTCACAAGGTTTATACAGACCTTAAGAAAATGATCGTGAGCGGAGAGCTGAAACCTGGTGAAAAAATTTACCAGGAAAAGATCTCCAGGCACCTTGGTGTCAGTCGTACTCCTCTTGTTAAGGCACTGCAAATACTTGAGCAGGAGATGATTCTGGAGAGCAAGCCCAGACGGGGGATGTACGTCAAGTCGCAAAGCATCGTCGACCTGAGGGATGCTTTCGAATGTCGTCAGG